>VGYV01000111.1 GCA_016872855.1 Planctomycetota bacterium | reverse complement strand
GGTCACAGTGCCCACCTGGGAGCGGCGCAGGTCGCCGCGAGCCTTCGCCTCCTCCTCGCGCTTGCGCTCGTAGAGGATCGAGCGGAGCACGCGGAGCGCCTTCGCCCGATTCTTGTGCTGCGAGCGGTCGTCCTGCATGTGCACCACGGTGCCCGTCGGCTTGTGCGTCAGCCGCACCGCCGAACTCACCTTGTTCACGTTCTGCCCGCCGGGGCCGGAGGCGCGAAACGTGTCCCACTCCAGGTCCTCGGGCTTGACCTCGATTTCCTCTTCCTCAGCGGCGGGGAGGACGGCCACGGTGACGGTGGAGGTGTGGCGGCGGCCGCTGGCCTCGGTGACGGGCACGCGCTGGACGCGGTGCACGCCGCTCTCGTGGCGCAGGTGCTTGTAGACGTCCTGGCCCTCGACCGAGAAGAAGACCTCTTTGAGGCCGCCGAGGTCGGTCGCGTGGGTGTGCATCAGCTCGGTCTTCCAGCCCTTCTTCTCGGCGTACTTCTGGTACATGCGGAAGAGGTCGGCGACGAACAGCGCCGCCTCCTCGCCCCCCGTGCCGGCGCGTATCTCCACGATCACGTCGCGCGCCGTGTCCTGGTCCTCCGTCGCGAAGCTCTCCTTGAGCGCCTCCTCCGCCTGGGCGATCTCCTGGTCCAGGGCGCGCAACTCCTCCTGCGCGAGCTGGCGGAACTCAGGGTCGTCCCCATCCCCGTCCAGCAGCACCTGGGTCTCGGCCTGGCGGGCATGGAGGGACCGCAGGGCATTGTACTGGCGGACGAACTTCGCCAGCGCGCCCAACTCCCGGCTCAGCACGCGGGCGCGGCCGGGGCTGGACGCCACCTCGGCCGTGGAGAGCAGCGTCTCCAGCTCTGCGTAACGGCTGCGCATGCCGTCGAGTTTCTGGACCAGTGCTTCGCTAAGCATGGGGAACCATCGTGGTTACGGCCGGGGAAAGCCACATCTCCACGCCGGGGACCGCCGCCGCTATGCCTGAGCCGCGTCCTTCGCCTCGGCCGGGGCCTCGGCCTCGGCGCCTTGCGTCTTCCAGCCATAGCGGCGCTGGAACCGCTCCACGCGGCCCGCAGTGTCCACGAACTTCTGCTTCCCCGTGTAGAACGGATGGCAGTTCGAGCACACCTCCACGTTGATCGCCGGCCGCGTCGAGCGGGTCTTGAACGAGTTGCCGCAGCCGCACGTGACCGTGCACTCGACGTATTGGGGATGGATGTCCTTCTTCATCGCTGGTTCCTGCCTTTCGCTCGCCGCAGCTTGGTTGCATCCCAGGGAACTACTATTATAGGCGCCGCGGCTGCAAAAGCAAGCCAAAGCAGCGCTGGGCCGTAATGCCTCAGTGACGGGTGGCGACGGGACAGCTTCCGCGTTCGTAGTGCGGCCTTCAGGCCGTACCGATACGGGCTAAAGCCCGCACTACGAACACTGGCCACAGGCCGCCCCACGTCACTGAGGCATTACGCTGGGCCGGCTTCGCCCGGGGACGGGGTCAGGCACACCCGGTGCCTCAGGCCTTGCCCTTGTCCTTGCCCTTCTCCTTGGCCTCGGGGGCGGGGGCAGCCTCGGCGGCTGCCGCCTCAGCGCCGGGCGCCGCGGCCTTCTCTGCCTTCTTATGCTTCCCGCCCGCCTTCACCCGGCGGAGCTTCACCTTGGGCAAGGCGAAGACGGACCGGCCCTCCTGCCAAGTCTCGTCGTCCATCATACGCTTCACCCGCTCGGCGCGGCTCAGCACGTTCCGATGGCGCTTCAGCGCGGCCTTCGACACCAGGCTCTTGTGCAACGACATTCAGCTCTCCTGTGTGGACGCCGCGTTCATTGCGGCAGGAAATCGCTCTCGCGGTACTCGCGCCGTCCCTGGCGCGACACCAGGTTCCTCACCTGGTCCCGCACCTGCTTGCGCGTCGCCTCGTCCATGCCCTTGAACCCCTTCGCGCACAAGCGGTATCGGCCGCTTGGGTCGCGCCAGGCGTAGGCCTCGATGCCGAGGGCCTTGAACGGCCCGTAGCGGTTCAGGTGCTCCGCCTCCTTCTCCACGCTCTCGCGGTCCGCCGCCCCCTTCTGGAGGGTGAGGAGCGTGAACACCTTGCCCTCGATCACCTCGGGGGCCTGCGCGAGCGGCGGCGCCTTGGCGGGCGTGGCCGTCCCCGCCTTCTCCACCGCGCGCTCCGCCTGCTCCTTCAGCCACGCCTCGCAGGCGTCCCAGCCGCGGTTCCTGCCTAACAGGTAGCCGAGGACCACCAACAGGACGACGATGACCACCCCGCACGCCGCGGCGGGATAGCTCAGGCTCAACGTCCCGGGCGGCCCCACGCCCTCGGTGCTTGCCGCGGGCGGGGCCGCCGTGACCACGGGAACTCCGCCCTCAGGCTTCCCCTTCCCTTGCTGCACCTCCCGCAGAACCTTGAAAAACTCCTCAGGTCCTTCGGTGTGTGGCATCGTCCGCCTCCGAAGCCATGCACCTTGTGCCCCGACGAGCAACGAACCCAGAGAACACGGGGAGTGGGGAGACATGGCCCGAGGAGCCACCTGGGCACCGTGCTGGCCTCGCTCCTAAAGTACCAGAAATCCCCCCCAGAGTCAAAGCGATTTGGGCGCCCCGGCCCTCCCCCCGTGGCACGGCTGGCTTGCCCAGCCGTGTCTTGCGTCCCCGCAGGGGCGCACGGCTGGGCAAGCCAGCCGTGCCACAGCACGCAAGGAGTCTGGAAAACCAGACACCCCGCCGCCATACTTGCTCACCTCTGCCGCCGCCGCGAGGTGAGCGAGTATGGCGCTTTGGCGATCCGGGCGGCTCTACGGCCTTTCCCACCATACTTGATCAATTCCGTCCCCCACGAGGTTGATCAAGTATGGCGCTTTGGCGATCCGGGCGGCTCTACGGCCTTTCCCACCATACTTGATCAATTCCATCCCCCACGAGGTTGATCAAGTATGGCGCTTTGGCGGCCCGGGGGCCTCCACGCCCTTCCGCGCCTGTCTGTATCACTTTCCATCCCCAGGGGGGTGATACAGATAGGGGCCACGGCCTCCCCATCACAGCTCGCCCACGCTCTCCTCTTGCAGGAACCTCGCCAACCCATCGGCGTCTAAGACTACGGGGCGGCGGCACCGTCATGTCGCGAGGAGGTGGGACGATGGGGACATTGAGCACGCTCCGCGTGGTGGCGGCCGTCCTTGCCGCCGCGGGTCTGGCCACGGCAGGCACGCCCAGCAGGCTTGAGCGGCGGCAAAAGGCCCTCGCGGAAGGCGAGCGCCTGCTCGCCGAAGAGCGCTGGGACGACGCGCTCGCCGCCATGGCCCCCTGGGGCCAGGGCGTGGCCGACGCGCTTCTGCGGCGCATCGCGGACCTGAAGGCCAGGCGCGGCGACCCGCAGAAGCTCCTGGCACTCTACGAAGCCTACTTCCGCTTCTACCCCTTCGGCGTCCTCTACTGGCACAGCGACGCGCGGCGCTGGAACGAGCTGGCGTTCGAGTACGCCCAGTCGCTCAAGGCGGCTACCAAGGGCAAGGACGACGAGGCAGCCGCGCAAACCCTCACGGCGGAACCCGTCTATCGCACGCTGACCGATGCCCAGCAGAAGAACCAGGAGCCACAGGCGTCCCTGCTCGCGCACAGGCTCGTCGGCGAGTGCCCCAAGAGCCTCTTCGCCCCCGCCGCGGTCCTCACGCTGGCCAACATGAAGGCCCAGGCCAGAGGCGACGGCGCCCAAGGCGTGGCGGTATGCGAGGAGTTCCTGCCGCTCCTCCGCAAGGGCGGATCGGGCGAGCGTGCCCAGGTGCTCGTCCTCCTCACCCTCGCCGACGCCTGCACCAACTTCGGCAACGACCCCGAACGCCTTCGCAAGGGCGTCGCCGCCTACCTGGAGGTCGCCTCCCTCACGAGCGTGGCCTACGAGAAGCGCTTCGGCCTCCTCCACGCCGCTCAGGCCGCACTCAAGAGCGGCAAAGGCGACGCCCTCGTCCAGTGCCGCAAGCTCTTCGCCGAGTTCCTCGCCAAGTACCCGGCCGCCTTCGAGGCCGACGATGCGCGCCGCGGCCTCGTCCAGGCCGACCTGGCCGAGGGCAAGCCCGAGCAAGCTCTCCAAACCCTCCGCGCCCTCGAGAAGCAGGCACCCGAGGGCAGCGACCTCGCCGAGCCGCTCTTCGACATCTCGCGCGCCTGGTTCGCCCAGCAGGACTACAACAAATCGCTCGCCATTCTCCAGGAGATCGCGAAGCGCTATCCCGACACGCCGACCGCCTCCATGGCCTGGCTCGGCATGGGCGAGGTCTACGGCAAGCTGGGCCTCGAGGACAAAATGGTCGAGGCCTACAGGACCGCCGCCCCGCCGGCAAGCCGGGCGTCGAGACCCGCACCAGCATCATGGACGCCAGCGACACGGCCAACCGCGCCCACGAGTGGCTCGGCAAGCACTACGAGAAGAAGCGGAACTGGGAGGAGGCCCTCACATGGTGGAAGGCTTGGCAGCCCCGAAGCTGGTGCGGCACCTGCATGTGGAGCATGGAGGCGCGCAAGACCCGCGGCATCGCACAATGCCTCCTCAAGCTGGGCAAGACCGATGAGGCGCTCAAGACCATCGAGCCTGCTGTCTTCGAAGGCGAGTCTGGCCGCAACGCCGAACTGGCCGTGATGCTCGTGGACATCTACCGCGCCAGCGGCAAGCTGCCCAGCCTCGAGGCGAAGCTCCAGGCGGCCCTCCGAAAGAACAAGCAGAACTCGGCTGCGAACACCGCACGCGACTACATCGCCATGGTCCGCCAGGCCGAGCAGGGCGACACCGAGGCCCTTTGGAAGCGCCTCGAAGGCGACCCCTGCCCAGACGACGGGCTGCACTGGCCTGCCGCGCAGGCCGCCGCCCTCCTCGCCGCGATCCCCGAGAAGACGAAGCCCCTTGCCATGAGCAAGCTCGGTGGCGAGGGGAACCAACCGCCCTGGGCGGCCGTCATCCTCGCACGCATCAAAGCCCCCGAGACCCTCGCCCTCGTCCGCGCCAAGATTGAGGCCCAGAAGTCCTACTGGATGGCCTATCCCTACGCCCTTGCCCTCCTCGGCACCGACGAGGCGCACGCCCAACTCAAGGCCTACGCCGCGACCGGCGAGACCACGCACGGCACCATGGCCCGCAAGGTGCTGGAGCGCTACCCCACACCCGGCGACGCCGCGAACGACCTCGCCCCCTGAGCAACCGGCCGAGCCACCCTTGCGAACATTCTGCGGAATGTCAGCTCGCCCCACGCCACGGCCCCCGCGCGGGGGGCCGGCGACGTTCAATCATTCTATAGAATGATTGAACATCGCCCCACCACGGGTGGCCCCCACGGCGTCGAGCCAAGCCCACTCTCGGCGAAGGCCTTCGTCTGCTGAGCGCATCCGCGTCTGTGGGACACGGTCGCCGCGTGGTGCCGCCTGTCGCGCTTTCGCGCGAAAGCGCGACGGCACGCCGCTTAAACAGTCCAGCCCTCCGCACTCGTGAGGGCAGCATCGCTGGTCTGAGGAGGGCCGCGCCCAGGCCCTGCCCCAGCCGCGCGGGGGGCCGGGGACGTTCAATCATTCTATAGAATGATTGAACATCGCCCCACCACGGGTGGCCCCCACGGCGCAGAATGCGCAGCCATTCGCGCCGAGGCCCAACGCGTGAGGAGGCCATCGGGGTAAGTGGGAGGAGGGGCGACGCGTGAGGTGGTGCTCTTTCGCGCGAAAGAGCAGCAACAAGCACGACGCCTTGTCCTGCGGAGTCTGTCAGGCAGACCAAGGCGGCTACAGTTGAGCGCTTGGCCTTGCCTCAAGGCCGGCCTCCCGCTCACTTGGGGCAAGGTCGCTCACAGGGAGCGCGCGGGCGATGGTGACTTCTCCAGCGCCCGCCCGCGCACCCACGGGTGGTCCTTGCCGGCCAGGATGGCCTTCAGCGGCGCGTCGGCCTCCTTCACCCTCCAGCGGGCGAGCTGGGTCATCGCCGCCCACTTGAGCACCCAGTCGCCCGACCTCAGCTCCTCCAATGCCTGCTCCACCGCCAGCGGGGTTGGGCCGTTCGGCCGCGGCGCCTCGGCCGGTTCCGCGGCCAGGCCCCGCGCCGCCAGGGCCACGCACGCCCACGCCACACCGCCCCGCACCACACCCATCGCCTTGGCACCTCGCCCTCGCGCCCCCTTCCCACTCCCAGCATTCTACACAACAGCGTCGGGGAATGCCAGCGCGCAAGGGAGCGGGGGGTGATAGCGGATTTGCGCGCCGCCCATCTTGGTTCGTAGTTCGGCGTTCACGCGGTTCTCCTGTCCGGCGTGGCAGCGGCCAAGACCGCCTGAAGGCCGAACTACAAACAAGAACGCCTCCTCCCGCGCGCAAACCTGCTATCGCACCCAGGGAGCGGCGCATGGCCCCCAAGCGAGTCAAGGCAGGCCGTGAGGCCAGTGCTTTCGACGCTCGCGACCGCTCACCCTGCGCCCGGCCGAGGGAGGTCCTGCCCCACGGCTCGAGGCGCCCCAGGCTCAGGGTACTTGCGCAGGAGCATGGCCACCATGGCAAGCGTGGCCGCCACGACGTACTGCTCGAGGCAAGCGAGAACAAACAGGCCGATCATCAGGATGCCAAAGAAGCCGATGGCAATGTAGAGTTGTAGTACGAACAAGCGCTCCAACGCCTGACCGACTAGAATGGACAGCAGGGTTACGACTGCCATGGCCGCCGCGTCCACCACTGCCACGATCACCGCGCACAGGAGCGCATAGAGCAGCACCCCGACGTACTTGCCGTGCAGGCGAGCGATGTTCCTCAGCACTCTCCCCGGATGCACTGTCCCATAGGCCCCGGCCACCGCGAAACCCATCGGGGCGTAGACCACCGCCCACACACCAGACACGATGGCCGCAACAATGACGAACGCGCCCACAGGCAGCGTTGTCGCCCAAGTGCCACCTACGACCCAGGCGATGAGAAACAGGACCGCGCCAAGTAGCGAGAAGACGACCAGAGGAATGGACGACACGAGGCTCACGACCATGCCCATTCCAAGGCACATCAGGCGGGAGTAAGTTGTCTCGGGAGCCATCCCGCCCATATAGTACTCCTGCACAACGCCGATGTACTTGCTGAACAACCACGAGAGGTATGCTGCCAGAACAGCTATCGCGATCATCGTCGCCAAGGCGCCCTGTCCAGCCGCCGCCAGCCCCAGTAAGGGGAGGTACAGAAGCCCATAGAACAAGGCAGCCCACAGGAGGTTGCCAACCATGATGAGCGCTGCATCGCCATACAGCCCCTTGCTCCACGGCGTCTTGAGGATGTCCTTGAACGTGATGACCTTCTCCGCCTGCGCCGTTCGCTCGAACAACCCTTGGGCAGACGGCGGCACCTTGTCTCCGGGCTGGTGCGGAGCCCTCTTCTCGCCCGTGCGGAGATTGAAGCCGCAAGCAAGGCACAGCAGGCTGTCAACCGGCATCTGCGCGTGGCATTCAGGGCAAGCGTGCACAGGAGGCGCGGAGGACTCCGCCTCCTGCCACACAAGGGCTGGCGGCAGCTTCTTGCCAGTGCTGATGTCCATCCCACAGGAGATACAGAGCACGGCCTTGGGCGGCAGCGGCGCCCCGCACCCTGGGCAAGCGGAGCCTACCGGTTCGGCGGGTAGCGCTCCAGGTTCGGGCGGGCGCGTTGCGGGCAGGCTCGGGGGCGCCACGCCTATGGGCGACGGCGGCCTCGGCTTCGCGGGCCTGGGCGGCGGGGGCACGGGCGGAGCAGGCTTGTGCGCCGCTGGCATGCGAGGCGCGAGCTTGGGAGCCGCGGGCCGCGGCAGGGGCGCGGGCGGCGCTGGCACGGGGGGTGTGGGAACCGGTGGTGCGGGCGGGGGCGGCGCCGGGCCGGACCGCGCGGGCACGGGCGCCGACGCGGCCGCGCTTTGCGCGGGCACCTCCGACATCGTTCCGCACTTGGGGCACCTCACCACCCTGCCCGCATGGACCGCCTTGGCGGCGAGCATCCTGCTGCACTGCGGGCACCGAAAGTTGATCTGGCCGGCCTGAGCTGTGCCATCGCCTGCCATCCGCCTTGCCCCCCAGGAGAGCAAGGTTCCCGACACCGCGGGGCCTCGACGCCACGCCCGCACCAGGCCCGTTGCGACACACAGCTTCAACGCACGCGGGCGCGCGCCCCGCAGCTTGGGTGCCTCGACGGTAGTCTAGCCCCTTCTCCCTCGATGCGCAAGCCTCACCGCCGAGTATGGCTCCCGGTTTTGGCGGAGCCCTCGCGCTTCTTCAATCGTCCTCGTCCTCGTCCGTCGTCCTCGTTCTCGACTCTTCGCTGAAACAGCCAGGAGGATCGAGGACGAAGGACGAGGACGAGGGACGAGGACGATACCCGAACCGATGCACTCGCCAAGACGAGGAGTCATGCTCCTCACCGCCCGCATGACTTCAGAGTCCGCGGGCGCTTGGGCGCGGACTTTGATCCCTGACGCGGCCCGTGGCTGCAACCAAAGGGGCAGGACCCGGGCCTGCGGCGGCGGGCGAGGCGGACGGCGTGTGGGGCCAGGAGGGCGGCAAAGGGGAGGAGTGGGCCGGCGATCTGGTCGGCTGAGAAAGCAGAGGCGAAGGGGTTCCGGAGGCCAAGGCAGCCGCAGCCTGGCTTCTGTGTCGCGGCGGCGGAGCGAGCCGAGGCGAGGCTGCGTTGGGCATCGCCCATGGCGGGGCGCAACTCGGCGGCGCGCTGGAGGGCCGCCGCGGCCTCGTTGGGGCGCTTCTCGCTGAGGTAGATGCGGCCGAGGTAGAGGTGGGCAACGGCGAAGGTGGGGTGGCGGGCGATGACGCGCTCGAGGATGCCAATGGCCGTCTCGGTCTCGCCCTGGCCGTAGAGGGCGAGGGCGAGGTTGGCAAGGGACTCGGGGTCGTCGGGCTTGGCGGTGAGCGCGCGGAGGAAGGTGGCCTCGGCGCCCTCGTAGTCGCGGGGGACGAGTTGGAGCATGCCGATGAGGTTGAGCGCGCCGGTGTGGCTCGGCTCGACGGCGGCCACGCGGTCGGCCATCTGCCGCGCGGCGCGGAAGTTGCCGCTCTCGAAGTACGAGTCGGCCAGGGTCATCAGGGCGCCCACGTGCGAGGGGTCGGCGTCGAGGGCGCGCTCCAGCTCGTCCACGGCGGGGATGATGTTGCCCACGCGCTCGAGGAGGCGCGCGAGGCCGAGGTGGGGCGTGGGGCTCTTAGCGCCCAGGCGAATGGCCTCGCGGAAGGCGCGCTCCGCCTCGTCCCAGCGCTTCTCCTGCTGGAGGACGAGGCCGCGATTGGTGTGGGCGGCGGCGTAGTCGGGGTCGAGCTTCAGGGCGTGGTCGAACTCGGCAAGGGCGCGGGACAGTTGGCCGGCGCGGGCGAGGGCGGCTCCGAGCTGGTTGTGGAGGAGGGCGGAGTGGGGGTCGCTCTTGATGCCCGCCTCGTAGAGGCGAATCTGGTCTTCGGGCTTCGCCGTGGCGTCGCCCTGCCAGAGGGCTTCGGCGGCCGCATCGTTGGCGACGAGGGGCGTGGAGAGGATGCCCGTCGCCTGGAGCCGCATGGCCCCGGCCAGGGCGAGTGCGAGTAGTGAGGGCAACTCGTGAAGCTGGCCGCTGGCGACGAGGCTCTTGCTCGAGGCGGTGGCGACCTCGACGAGTTCGGCGGCGACCGCGCCCGTTGCCGGCAACGGGCTCCCGCTGCCCTTCACATCGAGGATGGCGACAAACTGGCAGCGGAGGAGCCTGCCGGCGTCCGCCGCCTTCTGGGCGCCCACAAGGCGCTGCGCAGCGGCGGCGTTGGCGGGCCACACAGGGTCGAGACGCGAGAGCAACGCTAGCGCGCCGCGGGCGATGCCGGCAGCAAGCAGGTCATCGGGCTGGCGTGCGACGATGGCGATGCGGAGGCGCTGGGAGACCTGCGCCCCCAACGCGCCCGAAGGCAACGCCGCGGCCACCAGCAGGGCGCCCAGACGCGGGAAGAAGGGACCAAAGAGACTCATCAGGCCCCACCTATGGCAGGCCCCGCGATGGCCAGCGAATAGCGCTCGACGGTCAGGTGGGCCTGGGTGGCGCGCTGCACGTCGGCGCGGGTGACGGAGCGGACGATGTCGGGGAAGCGCTGGAGGTAGTCGTCGCCGAGGCCGAAGAGCTCGATGTTGTTCAGGGTGCCGGCCAAGCCGTCGCTGGTCTCGATGCGGATGGGGAGGACGCCGATGAGGTAGTTCTGGCAGTCTGCCAGCTCCTCCTCGGTCACGGGTTCGTCCTGGATGCGGCGGATTTCGTCGAGGGTGCTGGCGATGGCGCGCTCGACGTTTGCGGGGTTGACGCCTGCGTTGACGGTCCAGAGGGCGTCGCCGAAGCTCTCGCCGAGCCGGGCGTAGGCGTAGTAGGCGAGGCCCTGGCGGTCGCGCACGTTGTCGCCGAGGCGTCCCATGAGGCCGATGCCGCCGAGGATTCCCGTGGCCTGGTCGAGCGCCTCGTAGTCGGGGTGGGAGCGTGGGATGGCCTTGAAGCCGAGGGCGATGTCGCACTGACTCTTGTCGGCCAGGGGGAAGCTGGCGCGCTGGGCCGCGGGCGGGTGGGCCGCGGCGAAGTCGGGCTGCGGCAGCGGCTCGGCCGGGCGGGGCCAGTCGCCGACGAGTTCCGCCGCCGCATCAAGCGCGGCGGCTGCCTCGACGTCGCCCACGATGCTCAGGATGAGGGCGTCGGGGCGGAAGAGGCGCGCGTGGCAGGCCGCCAACTCGTCGCGCGTCACGGCCTCGACGACCGGGCGGTAGCCGTAGGACGGGTGGCGCAGCGGATGGCCCTGGGGATAGACGAGGTGGCACAGCTCGCGGCCTGCGACCATGCGCGTGCTCTGGTCGAACTCGCGGAGCGTGGTGAGCACTTCGCCGCGGACGCGCTGGAGCTCGGCCTCGGGGAAGCTGGGGCGGCGCAGGATGTCGGCCAGCACCTCGGCCACGGCAGCCCAGTGGCGGCGCAGGCACTTGGCCCGGAGCCACACGGCGTGGCCGCCGGCGCCCATCGCGAGGGAGGCGCCGAGGGAGTCGAGCTGGTCGTAAATCTGGTCGTAGGAGCGGCTGGCCGTGGCGCGCTGGGCGACGGCGGCGGCGAGGTTAGCCAACCCCTCGCGCCCCGCGGGGTCGAGCGCTGTGCCGCCCACGAACAGGCCGGCGAAGACCACGGTCTCGCTCGCGCGGTTCTCGGCGGCGATGAGCCGCGCCCCATTCGTCAGGGTGCGGCGTGTGACGATCGCGGATGGCTCAGGCATCACGGCCGCCCCCCGCAGGTGTTGGGATGAAGCAGGCGATGGTGCGGTTGGCCTCGCGGAAGTACTGGCCCGCCACACGCTGCACGTCGGCCGCCGTCACGCCGTCAATGCGGTCGAGGAACGTGACCAGGCGGCCATAGCCCCCGACGGCCTCGGAGGAACCGACCACGCCGCCGATGCCGGTCACGCTGTCCCAGGCGTAAGCGAAGGCCGCGTGTATCTGCGTGCGGGCCTTCTCCAGCTCCTGGTCGGTCGGCGGCGTCTGGCGAAGGCGGTCCAGCTCGGCCAGGAGCGCCGCCTCCACGCGGGCGGGGTCCACCCCGTGCCGCACCGTGGCTCCGGCCTGGAACAGGTGGGGGTCCAGGCTGGCCATGCAGTAGGCATAGGCGTTCGAGGCCAGCTCGGAGCGGACGAGTGCGACGTGGAGCCGGGAGGTCCTTCCGCCGACTCCGCCGCCCATGCCCATGCCGCTCGCGCCGCTGAGGACGGTGCTGGCCACGAGCAGGGGGTACACGTCCCCGTGCGTCACCTCTGGCACGCGGAACGCCGCGTGAACGAGTGCGGCGCCGCCGGCCTGGCGGAGGGTGACGCGGCGCTCGGCGCGTTGGGGCGGCTCGTGGATGGCCACGTGCGGCGGCTCTGGCCCGCGCGGCATGCCGCCATAGAGCTCACGCACACGGTCGAGGAGCCGCTCCCGCTCGAAGTCGCCCGCGACGACGAGGAAGGCGTTGTTCGGGGCGTAGTGGGTGCGGTAGTAGCCGTGCAGGTCGTCGCGCGTCATCGCCCGCAAGTCGTCCTTGTAGCCGAGCACGCTCCAGCGATAGGGATGCTCGCGAAAGGCGGTGGCGCTCAGCTCTTCGCCCAGCAGGTAGCCGGGATTGTTCTCGGCCCCCTCGCGCTCGGAGATGATGACGGTGCGTTCGCTCTCGACCTCGGCGGGGTCGAAGAGCGCGTGGGCCATGCGGTCGGCCTCGATGCGCAGGCCCAGGTCGTGGGCCTCGGCGGGCAGGGTTTCAAAATACGCCGTGAAGTCGTAGTGGGTGAAGCCGTTGTTCACGCCGCCGTGCTTGGCGACCTGTTTGAAGATTTCGCCCTTGCCGAACTCGCGGCCCCCCTTGAAGAGCATGTGCTCGACCCAGTGGGACGCCCCGGTGAGGCCGAGCCGCTCGTTGCGCGAGCCGACGCGATACCAGGCCCAGACGGTGACGACGGGCGCCGTGTGGCGCTCGACCGTGAGCACCTTCAGCCCGTTGTCGAGCGTGGCCTCCTCGATGCCGAGGGGAGGCGGCCCATCGCCCATCCGCTCACTCCTCAGTTCCTGTTGCGGAAAGCCAAGACTGCCTGAAGGCAGGACTCCAAACAAGGAGAGAACGCGTTCGGAGTCCTGGCTTTAGCCAGTCTTCGGCTAGCGGGCAAAGCCCGTGCTCGGCGAACCAGGCTCTCCGCAACAGAGACTCCTTGGCGTCCGGGGGCGCGCTCTTGCCCTTTTCGGGGCCCTTTTCGCGGGTGCCCTGGGGGAGGAACTTGCGGAGGTCAGGGTGCCACTCGAGCTTTGCTCGGTTCTGAGCGAACCAATCCTGCCACTTCTTGATGGCGATCTCGCGCATCGGCAGCGGCCCCTTGGGGTCGAAGCCGAAGTACTGCTTGAATCCCTTGACAACCAACCTATGAGCAATCTCACGGACCTTCTCGTTGTCGCTCTGCATTCCCTCGATGTAGAGGTCGAAGCATTCAACTGGTGGCGTGGGAATGGACGTGATGCAGCGGAGGCAGCACTCCTTCACCGCGGGGTCCTTGTCCCGCCGGAACGTGTCGCGCAAGAAGTCGAGCTGTCCCGCGTCCATCAGCGACACCAGGGCGGCCACGACGTCGTAGCGGAGGCGGGGGTCTTCGGAGCTGAGGAGCTGGCGGACGAGGGGCAGATATGCCTTCCCCTTGTCGCCCATGTCCCGAATGTGGTCGAGGGCATAGCTGCGGAGCGCCGAGCTGCCGCCAGCCAGAATCTCGCGCAGCTTCCTATCCGCGTCGGGGTAGTTCTCCTCCACCATCAGGCGGAGCGCCCAGCGGCCGACCTCGGGGTCTTTGTCGGCCAGCGCCTTCTCCACCTCTGGCCACACGTCCTTCTTCGCCTTCTTCAGGTAGTGGCGGAGATAGTAGACGGCGGTGCTGCGCACGAGGGGGTTTGGGTCGCTCTCGATCGCCTTGAGGACAGGGGCATAGCCCTCCTCGGGCGCGATGTTGCACAGGGCGGCCACTGCCCACCAGCGGGCCTGGGGCCGCGGGTCCTTCAGCGCCCCGATGAGGACGGGCACGGCCGGCGCGCCGATCTGGATGAGCTGCTCGCAGGCCCCCTGGCTGCCGAACTCGGTTTCGCCCAGTTCTTTGCACAGCCTGGCGATGCGCGCCGCCTGGTCGTCCTTCGGCGCCGGCTCGCCCGCCATGCCCGCGTTCGCCGCTGCCGCCAGAAGGACGCCGATAGTGATGACACGCTTCACGCTGCCTGCTCCTTGCGCTGGGCGATGGCCGCGGCCATTATAGCAGCGCTCGCCGGCCGTGTGCAACGCGCAATGAGCAAATCCCGCAACACTTCAGCCGAATGAAGCGGAGAGCCAACCGTCACCCTCAGATGCCGCGCCGAGTTCGGAGTGCGGGCTTTAGCCCGTATCTGGGGCGCCGAGTTCGGAGTGCGGGCTTTAGCCCGTATCTGGGGCGCCGAGTTCGGAGTGCGGGCTTTAGCCCGTATCTGGGGCGCAGGATACGGCCTGAAGGCCGCACTCCAAACCTCCACTTCATTCGGCTGAAGTGTTATCAAATCCCGACACCCACTGTGGGGAAACCCCACGCGGCGCGGCCGGCGTCTTGACCCTCTCCGCCCAGCCCGACTGGGGCGTGCCCGCAACTGCCCGCCGTGTCTTGCCTTACGGCGAATGGGGCTTTCCACTTGACCGGGGCGGCGGACGCCGTATAATTGGCATGCAGATTGCTCCTGGCCCGGCCAGAAAGGGAGGCCACGGCTGTGGGCCAGGAAAGGAGTGCGACGATGGACATCAGGAAGTGGGCGTTGGTGGCGGCCGTGGGGCTGTTGGCGTCGGCCCTCTGTCCCGTGGTGTGGGGCGGGGAGGACGACGGGGGGCCGCCGGCGAAGGGCCGGCCCTTCCGCCCGGGCGCCGAAGGCAGGCCAGGGTTCCCCCAGGGGCCGCGGCCGATGATGCCGGGGATGGACATCCCGCTCGTGCGCGACGAGGTGCAGCGGCACATGGAGGCGATGCGGACCCTGATGATGGGCCAGCGCGACCTTGTCCAGCAGGTCATGGCGGAAGCCAAGGCGCTGCGCGACAAGGAGACGCCGCCGGCCGACGTGGAGAAGGCCCTCGCCGACAAGTTCGGCGCCCAGGCGCAAGCCATCGCCACGCAACTGGCCGACGAGTTGGCCAAGCATTATGAGGCCATGACGAAAATCTACAAGGAGAACCGCGAGGAGCTGCTCAAGCAGCTCGCGGCCAGCATCCTCAAGCGCCTGGCCGATCGCGAGCCCGGCCCCCGCCCCGGCGGCCCCGGCTTCGAGAAGGGCGGCCGCCCCTTCCCCAAGGGCAAGGAGGCCCCGCCCAAGGGCAAGGACGAAATGCCGGAGAACTTCTAGCGTTCCTCGCCGACGGGCAGCGTGCCCAGCGGCTGGCCATTCCCACGGCGCCTGACACCGAAAGGAGAGCGTCGGTGAAGAGAAGCGTTAGGGCGCTCATCCTCGGCCTGCTCGTGGCCACATCGCTGTCGGCCACCGGCTGCTGGGGCGCCCGCAGGCGATGGTGGTTCTGGCGCCGCCACACGGCGGTCCCATCCGCGACGGACCCGCGGGTGGCGGCCGTGCCCGCGCCCGAGGTCGCCCTCGCTGGGGGCGAAGCCATGAAAGGAGATGCGCGGTGAGACCCTGCGTTCGAGTGCTCTCCCTGTGCCTACTCGCGGCCGTGGCGCTCTCGGCCACCGGCTGCTGGCGGCACTACGTGTGGCACCGCCGCCACCACGGCCCGGTCGTCGTGACGCCGCCCGGCCCTGTCGTTGTGACGCCGCCGGCGGCTGAGATCATCGTCGAGACGGAGCCGCCGCCCCCGCGCGTCGAGGTCCGGCCCCCCTGCCCCGTGGTCGGCCACGTGTGGACGGCCGGCTACTGGAACTGGGTCGGCGGGAAGCACGTGTGGGTCGCGGGCCGTTGGGTGCCCCCGCCGCGCGCCGGCGCCGTGTGGGTCCCCCACAGGTGGGACAGGGGGCCTCGCGGCTGGCGCCACATCCCCGGCCACTGGCGTTGAGCGCGGCCGGCCGGAGCCGGCCGCTTGATGAGCCATGCCCTTCCGCACGCTGCCATGCCTGCGGGAGGGCATTTGCTTGTGCGCCGGCGCGGCGGCCGGTCCGGGCGGCGGGGATAGCGCCCGCTACCCGCACTGGCACTCGCCCTGACAGTTGCAGATGCTGATGCGTGCGCCGGTGGCCGTGATGGCCAGCCACCACTTGCCCATGGCGGCGCCGCGCCCGGCCTTCGAGTTGAACAGGTGCACGGTCATGCTCCCGCCCTGCAGCCTCACGATGAGGTAGCGATTCATGTTCTCCAGGCGGTACACCTGGCCGTTCAGCGTCAGGGTGCTTTGGTTCCCATTTCCCTTGGGCTTGAAGAGGACTCTGACGGCCTCCCCGATGTACACCAGGGCACCGCTCGAGTCGCGGAGGTCGTCCGCCGTGATGCTCGACCCGTCGGGCTTCCGGAGATCGAACTCGAAGTCGCTGTTGTTCGGGTTGAGGTTGATGTCGCCCCCTACGTCGCCGGTGCCCGGGTCGGGCTCCGGCCCAGGTTCGGGCTGCGGCTGGGCTGGCATCGTCCCCTGAGCGGGAACAGCGGAG
Source organism: Planctomycetota bacterium (assembly GCA_016872855.1). GTDB lineage: Bacteria > Planctomycetota > PUPC01 > DSUN01 > DSUN01 > DSUN01. The sequence goes on along the minus strand of VGYV01000111.1, from coordinate 1,096 downwards.
AGGACGGCGACCACGCCGGCCGGGTCGCTGGGCAAGGACAGGTTGTTGAGGCGCTCGACGTTCGAGCCGGACCTCAGGAGGACTGCGGTCGAGCCATCGGCCGACACGAACGCCGTGATGTAGTGGTTCGGGCCGTCGAGTTCCCGGAGGGCCGGCTCGCGGTACAGCTCGGTCAGGGTCCTGCCCGGGATGTCCTCGTTGGCGAGCGGGTTCCTGAAGACCTCGAGGTTGCGCACGTAGGGCGCCAGCACCGCCACGAGGTCGGCGCCCTGGGGAGGGTAGGCGCCGTATCTGTGGAAGAACAGGTCGAGCGCCAGGCCGACGTGCTTGAGGTTGTTCTCCGCCACTGCAACTTTGGTGTTGAGCCGCGCTCCCTTGTAGATGCTGTAGCCAAGCGCCAGCATCAGGCCAACGACTGCCACCACGGCGACCACTTCCGGCGCAACCAGTCCCTTGCGCACCTGCGTTCTGACCCGGCTCATCGCGGTTTCCTTTCCATCCGGGTTGCGCCCCGCAGGCGCCTCAGCCACCTGTCGTGCAAGGCAACCCGTGTGCCGGACGCCGCTCCCGGCCCGCCGTTCCCAGGTGCCCGAAGCGTAAATGGCCGCCTCCACAACACTTAGGCGCCCGCATAGCCCATCGCGCCGAGGCTAGCACGGCCCACTGCGGCCGCCTGGCGCGCTCCAGGCCCACGCGCCACCGCGGCCAACACCCGCGCCGCGGGGCCGGAGCGCGCGCCTACTGGCGAGGCCGGCTTCCCGCCCGCCAATTCTCGCGTGCCCTTATTGACGCGCTGTGGAAACCTGCCGCGCCGCGGCGCCGTGTGGGTCGAGCACCGCTGGGAGAGAGGCCCGCGCGGCTGGCGCCACGTCCCCGGCCACTGGCGCTGAGCCGGCTACGGCCTCTCGGTTCACCGACCGCCCCCTCCCGCGGAGCATCCATCCCGCGGGAGGGGTCTGCATGTCCCCCCTGGCCAGAGTCCTGATCTTTGCCCACATCTCCGGCCGCCGTAGCCCGCGAATGCGGGCGAGCCAGCCGTAGCCCAGAGCCTGCCCTGAGCGGAGCCGAAGGGGCGACCAACGGGAGCCCTGGGATC
>VGYV01000110.1 GCA_016872855.1 Planctomycetota bacterium | reverse complement strand
CCTCGAACTGGCGGGAGAGGTGGACGTGGGCGGCGGGGGTTTTGGCGACGACCATGACGCCCGTGGTGTCGTAGTCGAGGCGGTGGACGATGCCTGGGTTGTGGGGGCCTGGGGCGTCGCCGTGGATGTGGTGGATGATGCCGCTGGCGAGGGTGTCGTCGGTGAGCTTCTTGCCGGGGTGGCAGATGACGCCTGCGGGCTTGTTGATGGCCAGGAGGTCGGCGTCCTCGTAGATGATGTCGAGGTTCATCGGCCGGGCTGGGATGACGCGGGGGGCTTCGGCTGGGAGGTCGAACTCGACGATGTCGCCGGCGTGGAGGCGGCGGCTGGCGGTGATGGGCCGGCCGTTGACGGTGACGCCGCCGGCCCTGAGCAGCTTCTGGTAGAAGGTCCGCGAGACGGAGCCGTAGCGCTGGCTGAGAAAGGCGTCCACGCGGCGGACGGTGGGCTCGGCGGCAAGTGTGAGGCGGATGTGCTGGGTGGGCGCGTCGGCGGGGTGAAGGGTGTCCTCGGGGAGGGGCTGGCGGCCGGTCGTTCGCTTCTTTCGGCGGTTCATTGGGCGGGTGGGCTCTGGCCGGCCAGGCGGGCGCGGACGGCGTTGAGGAGGTCGCCCAGGGTCTTCACGCTCGCCATCTCGTCGTCGGTGACTTTGACGGAGAAGGTCTCTTCGAGGGAGTAGGCGAGCTCGACGGCGGCGAAGGAGTCGAGGCCGAGGTCGTGCCGGAGGTCGGCCTCGGGGCGTATCTTCTCCTGCGGGACGTGCAGGTCGCCGGTCAGGATGGCCTCCACTTTGTCGAAGACAGCGTCCGCCATTCAGGGCTCCTCAGGGTGCGAAGCGCGCAAAGACCAGGCACGCGTTGGCGTTGCCGAAGCCGAACGAATTGGAGAGCACGATGTCCACCTTCGCCTCGCGGGCGACCCGGGGCACGTAGTCCAGGTCGCACTCGGGGTCGGGGTCGTCCAGGTTGGCCGTGGGGTGGATGAGGCCGCGGTCAATGGTGAGGACGCAGGCGACGGCCTCGATGGCGCCGGCGGCGCCGAGCGAGTGGCCGGTGACGGACTTGGTGGCGGAGATGGGCACGCGGCGCGCGTGGTCGCCGAACACGTCCTTGATCGCCTTCGTCTCCGCCACGTCGTTCGCGTGGGTCGAGGTGCCGTGGGCGTTGATGTAGCCCACGTCGGCCGGCCCGATGCGGGCGTCGGCCAGTGCGAGTCGCATGGCGAGCGCCGCATCGCTGCCCGTCGGTTCGGGGATGACCATGTGGTGCGCGCCGGAGGTGGCGCTGTAGCCAATGAGTTCGGCGTAGACGCGCGCGCCGCGCCGGCGGGCGTGGTCGAGTTCCTCGAGGATGAGCGAGGCCCCGCCCTCGGAGAGGACGAAGCCATCGCGGCCGCGGTCGAACGGGCGGCTGGCCTTCTCGGGGGCGTCGTTGCGCTTCGAGAGCACCTTCATCGCGGCATAGGCCCCGAAGTTGAACGGCGTGAGCGGCGCCTCGGCGCCGCCAGTCACCATCACGTCGGCCTCGCCGTGCTGCACCTTGCGGAACGACTCGCCGATGCCGTGGGTGCCCGACGCGCAGGCGGTCGAGATCACCAGATTCGGCCCCAGCAGGCCGTAGTGGATCGCCACGTGCGAGGCCACGGCGTTCGGCGTGATGCGCGACACGCAGAGCGGATTGAGCCGGGGCAGGCCCTTCCCGTAGCCCACGACAATCTGCTCCTCGTGGAAGAGCAGCCCGCCCAGTCCCGAGCCCAGGATGCACCCCACCCGCGTGCGGTCCTCCCGCTCCAGGTCCAGGCCGCTGTCCTTGAGCGCCTCGCTTGCCGCGCCGATGCCCAGGTGCACGAAGCGGTCCACCTTCCGCGCCACCTGCGGCGGCAGAAACGCCAGCGGGTCCAACCCCTTCACCTGCCCCGCGATGCGCGAGTCGAACGGCGACGCGTCGAAGGCCGTGATGGCGCTGATCCCGGACCGCGCCTCCAGCGTCGCCTGCCAGAAGGCGGCCACGCCGACGCCATTGGGCGCCACCGCCCCGAGGCCCGTCACCACCACGCGACGTTTCGTGCTCTCGCTCATAATCGCTTAGGTTACCAGAACCTCGCTTTTCTTGCAATGCCAAGTTCTCGCCGCCGCACGACATGCGTACGTCCGTGGGACGAATAGGGTCAGCGCCCTGTGCCGCGCCACGGGGCAGATCGGACCGATCCGTCCGCTCCGACCGATCATCGCTGTTGACAACCGCTGCGGTGGCGCCGATAATCGCGCTGGGGAAAGGAGGTGGCCACATGGAGTTCCTCGCTGGCGCCGTGGTCGGCTTGGTACTGGGCATCGTTGGGACTCTGCTGGTTGGGCGGTTGAGGCAGAGGGAGGCGCCGAGGGTGGCCGCGGCACCCAAGCCGGCGGATGGGCAGTCGGAGCTGGCGCGGCTGCTCGGAGCACCGGCTGCGGCGCCACGCGAGGCGGCGTCGCCGCTGGCAGGTCTCCAGCAGAAGCTGCGGGCAATGATCCTCCACGACCCCGTGACCGAGGAGCGGCTGATTCAGGCGGAGCGCGAGCGGGCGCCCGAGGCGAGCCAAGCCGACCTCTATCAGGCCGCCATCGCGCGTCTCGAGCGCGACCGGCGGTGACCCGGCCAGCGCGAGCCCCGGTCTCACATTTGGGGGATGGGCAGTGGCTCTGAAGTCCCCGGATTCCTGGCGCCTTGGTTGCGTGGGCGCGATGGCTGCGACAGCTCTTGCACTCCTGGCAGGTCTGGCGCGAGCGGACCGCAGCGCGGCGCAGGGGGCGCCCGGCTATGTGTTGGAGAAGGCGGGCAAGCATGCCGAGGCCGCGCTCTACTACCAGCGCTCGCTGCGCGGCTTCCGGGAGGTGTGGTTCCAGTTCTGGTACTCCGGCGACATGAGCAAGGCGCACCCGGTGGCGCGGCAGCTCCTCGACGAATATCAGGCTCGGCTGGCGGAGTGCCTGGAGAGGGCGAAGGCCGACGCGGCGCTCCGCGCGCGCATGGAGTGGCTGAACGAGGTCTGGATGGCGGAATACGTGGACCAGGAGCTTGGGGGCTACAAGCTCTCGTTCGCTCCCCGCGCCGAGGAGGCGGAGAAGCACGGCGACTTTCTGCTGGCTGAGAAGCTCCGCCAGGCCGCGGCCGACTACTGCCGCCTCGTGGCCGCCCCCTACCACGAGCGGCTGGCGGCCAGGCTCGAAGGGCGGCAGCAGCGGGACGAGGCGGGTCTCCACCGCAAGGCAGCGGAGGACTACCAGCGCCAGGCCGCGGCGCATGAGGCCCTCTCGCGCGGCGACAAGCTGCTCGCCCGAATCCCCGGCCTCCAGGGGCCGGCGGCCCCGCCCGACCCGCGCCTGCTCGCCGGCCACTACTTCAAGGTCTACGTCGCCTACCATCAGCGCGTGCTCGCCGTCAAGGGCGATGCCTGGCTCACCGGCAGGACGCCTGAGCACGTGGCCGCGGCCCTCACGCAGAGCGGCCTGAAGCACGCCGACGAGAGCGCCCGGCTGGCCTCGACAGTCGTGCTGGCGAACCTTGGAGCGAAGGAGGCCCTGCTCGCGGCCCTGGCGGACCCGTCGCCATCGGTCCGGCAGGCGGCGGCGACCACCCTTGCGGGAATCCGCTGGGCGGACGGCTGGAGCGCCTGCCACCGCCATGCCGACGCAAGCGTCCGCGAAGCAGTCCAGCCGCTCCTCGCACCGGCCGGGACGCACGTGCTCTCGCGCACGGCGGTCGTTGTGGAGTTGCTCCGCGGCCTTGAGGGCGGATCCGCGGAGACCCGCGCCTTCTGCCAGGCCGCGCTGGAGCGCATCACGGGCGAGAAGAGGGCCTCCGCCGCCGCCTGGCGCGAATGGTGGAAGGGGCTGGGAGACCCCGCCCCGGGCCTCGTCCGCACGGGACCGGACGGGGCCGCCGTGGTGGACGACGCGGTGGACTTCGGCGCCTGGTGGCAGAGCGGCGAGCGCTCGCTCCAGGGCCGCCCGAACCCCCTGATGGCCTATCCCGAGACGGGCAAGGTCCAGTGGCGTGGCAGCCTGGTCGTCACGCGCGCCGGCGAGTACCGCTTCTACGTGCGCAACCACGGCGAGCAGTCGCCCCAGGCATACAACTGGAAGCTGGGCGGCGACGCCGGGGTCATTCACTTCACGACTCCGAGCGCCAGACTGCTCGTCAACGGCAGCCCCGTGCTGCCGAATGCGCTGGATGCCATCGAGGACGCAAAGGTCAACATGCGGATTGACTGCAGCAGGCCGATCAAGCTGGAGCCGGGGCTACACCCGCTTGTGCTGGAGCTCGACCTGAAGTGCGCCCGTGGCGGCATGTGGAAAGGGCCTTCGGCGCGCCTCTACTGGAGCAGCGGCCACTTCCTGCGCCAGCTCGTGCCGGCCGACCACCTCGTCCACGTGCAGCGCGCCTCGCCCTGAGTCGGGCCTTGACACGCGCGGGCCGCGCGACGGCGCTTGACAGCCCGTGTCCGCGTGGTATCATGGGGCTATAGGAAGGAGCGCGCCATGATCGCGGTGAACGTTGCGGACCTGAAGAACGACGCGGAGAAGTACCTCGATGCGGTGGCACGGGGCGAGACGGTGGAGGTGTGCCGGGAGGGGAAGCCGGTGGCGGTGCTGGCGCCCGTGCGCAAGCGCGACCCTGACTATTGGAAGCGGCCCATCGAGGCGCTGAGGTTGGAGGGGGTCTCGCTGAGCAAGCTGATCATCGAGGAGAGGGAGGAGAGCCTGTAGTGCGGCTGTTCGCCGGCTCCTCGGCCTTGGCCAAGCGCTACATCCCGGAGCCAGGGAGGGATGTCGTCCTCGCGCGCTGTGCGGCGGCCGACGAGGTGATCGTCAGTTTCCTCGCCCCAATCGAGGTCGTGTCGGCGTTCAATCGGCTTCGACGGGCCGGGCTTCTGACAGACGAGGAGTACGAAGGCGTCAAGCAGAAACTCGTGGCCGATGCGCAGAATGCGACTCTGGTGCTACCCGGACCCTCCATTGAGGCCGGGGCATTTGCCTGCCTCGAGCACGCACCCCTTCGGGCATCGGATGCCGTCCACGTGGCCTCGGCGCTCGAGTGCAGGCCCGACCTGTTCCTGACAGGCGACCAACGCCAGTATGAGGCGGCGAAGGGGATGGGGTTGAAGGTGGAGTTCGTAGGAGAGCGGCGCGGCGATGGCGGGGGAGGCACTGCGGCCACTTCCTGAATGAGGCTTGACACACGCGGGCCGCGGGGGCACAATGGCCGGCACCTCAACGAATGCAAAGGGGATCCCGCCTTGAGCGATGTGGCCCAGCAGCTCGACGTGCTCATCCGCGCACGATACCCGATCCTCTACGTCGTCAGTTGGGAAGAGGACCGGGCGATGTACCTGCTCCTGAAGATCGCGCGGGCGCAGAAGAAGAACCTGGCGGTGTGGACGGCGACCGACGGGATGCTGACGGTCGAGGTGGCCAGCGGCCTGCGCGAGACGAGCGACAAGGGGCGAAAGCCCCTCGAGGCCCTCAACGCCATCCTCCAGGACGCCCAGCCCTGCATCTACGTCCTCAAGGACTTCCATCCCTACCTCAAGGACCCCGTCGTCATCCGCCAGCTCCGCGACCTGTGCCACGCGCTCCGCCGCTCCTACAAGACGGTCGTCTTCCTCTCGCCGCTGCTCGAACTCCCCTTCGAGCTTCAGAAGTCGGTCACTGTCCTCGACCTGCCCGTGCCGGGGCGCCAGGTGATGGAGGGGCTGCTCGACGAGTATATCCGCGACGTGACGGAGGGCCAGAAGGCCAAGGTCGCGCTCTCGCGCCGCGACAAGGACCGGCTGGTGGACGCTGTGCTGGGCCTGACGCTGGACGAGGCGGAGCGGGTGTTCGCCCAGGCCCTCGTGCGCGACGCGAAGCTGGACGCGAGCGACATTGAGGCCGTGGTCTCCGAGAAGAGGCAGATCATCCGCAAGTCCGGCCTCCTCGAATACTACGACCCCGAGGAGGAGATGGCCGACGTGGGGGGCATGGACATCCTGAAGGAGTGGCTGCGCAAGCGGGGAAGGGCTTTCAGCGATGAGGCGCGGGCCTACGGCCTCCCGCGGCCCAAGGGCGTGCTCCTCCTCGGCGTCCAGGGCTGCGGCAAGAGCCTCACGGCCAAGGCCGTCGCCAGGCTCTGGAAGCTCCCGCTCCTGCGCTTCGACGTAAGCCGCATCTTCGACCGCTTCATCGGCTCGTCCGAGACCAACATGCGCCACGCCCTCCAGACCGCCGAGTCCATCGCCCCCGCCATCCTGTGGGTGGACGAGATCGAGAAGGCGTTTTCGGGCACCGAGAGTTCGGGCATCAGCGACGCGGGGACCACCGCCCGCGTCTTCGGCACGTTCATCACCTGGCTCCAGGAGACGAGCGCCCTCGTCTTCACCATCGCCACGGCGAACAACATCGAGGCCCTGCCGCCCGAGCTGCTGCGCAAGGGGCGGTTCGACGAGATCTTCTTCGTGGACCTCCCCTCGCCCAGCGAACGGCGCGAGATCTTCACCATTCATCTGCGGAAGCGGGGTCGGAAGCCGAGGGATTTCGGCCTCGACGAGTTGGGCGGGCTTGCCGACGGCTTCAGCGGCGCCGAGATCGAGCAGGCCATCGTCTCGGCCCTCTACGACGCCTTCGACCTGGGCCGCGAGGTCGAGATGCGCGACATCATCCACAGCATCAAGGAGTCGGTCCCCCTCTCCGTCACCATGCGCGAGGACATCTCTGCCCTCCGCTCCTGGGCCGCCGACCGCGCCCGCCCGGCCTCGAGCGCCCAGCGGCCGGCCGATGGGAAGCCGGAGGAACGGTGTTAGGTGTTGGGGGTTGGGGGTGAAGACGAGGCAGGGTGGAGAACTCTCAAGGCTTCGAGGATTCGCCAGCGTTGCGCAGAGCGGTCTCGATGAGGGAGGAGGAGTCTGCGACGGCGACTAGCTTCTTAGCTTCCTTGCCAGCCATTCGGCGCCTTCCATTTCCTTCCTGGACTCATCCTCGTCGTAGTCGGCGACAGCGATGCCCAGATCACCGAGTAACGGGATGAAGTCCCACAGGCTCATGCCCGCCAGTTCCGCGGCCTTGCCCAAGCTGAGCACCTTACGGGCGAACAGCCTGGCCGCGAGCTGTTGGCGGGCCTCTTCGGATAGCCGCTCAGGAGTGTACCCCGCCGCCCCAAGCGCCGCACGAACACCGTCCGGCAGTTCCAGCGTCACCGTCATGCTCATGGCCTCTTTCCCCTGTCCGGTCCTTATGCCATGATTCTACCAGCCGCGGGTCAGCTTTTCAAGGCTACGGATAGAAGGTCCGCACGGTCTTGGCGTCGAGGCGCTTGACAGCCTCGACGATGAGGCGGATGGCGTTGTCGTAGTCGTCCGAGTGCAGGATGCCGGCGTGGCTGTGGATGTAGCGGGTGGCCACGCCGATGTAGACAGTCGGCACGCCCAGGCCGTGGATGTGGATGGGCCGCCCATCGGTCGCCCCGCCGGTGAGCATCGAAATCTGGTAGGGGATCTTCTTCTCCTCGGCCAGGTCCACCAGGAAGTCGCGGAGCTTCAGGTTCGGGATCATCCCGCCGTCGAGGAAGCATATCTGCGGGCCTTTGCCCAGCGTGCCCTTCTCCTTGTCCTCCTTGGGGAAGCCGGGGGTGTCGCTGGCGACGCCGACCTCCATGACGAGGCACACGTCGGGCTGGACGGCGTCGGCGGCGGTCTCGGCGCCGCGGCAGCCGACCTCTTCCTGAACCGTGCCGACGCCGTAGACGGTGTTTGGGTGCTTTGCGCCCGCGAGCTTGCGGAGGGTGTCAATGAACATGGCCACGCCCACGCGGTCGTCGAACGCCTTGCCGAGGAGGAGCTTCCTGTTCTGCATCTGGGCGAAGGGGCAGATGGGCACGACGGGGTCGCCGGGGCGAATCCCCAATCGCTTCGTCGCGTCCTTCTTGTCCTTCGCCCCGACGTCCACGAACATCTCCTCGCGCTTGACGAACTTCTGGCGCTCTTCGGGCGTGAGGACGTGTGGGGCCTTCGAGCCGATGATGCCGACGTAGGCGCCCTTGCGGGCGTGGACGGTGACGCGCTGGGCGAGGATGACGTGGTCCCACCAGCCGCCGAGTGCGGTGAAGCGAAGGTAGCCCTCATCGGTGATGGCGTTGACCACGAAGCCGATTTCGTCCATATGGCCGGGCAGCATCACGCGGGGGCCGGCGGGGTCGCCCGTCTTCTTGCAGAGGATGTTGCCCATGCGGTCGTGGCTCACCTCGGCGAGCCCCTCGATGCGCTTCGCCACGATCTTGCGAACCTCCTCCTCGTGTCCCGGCAGGCCCGGCGCCTCGGTGAGTTCCCTCAACAGCTCAAGCGTCTGCTGGTCCATGTCCACCTCCTGACACTGGCATCTCCGTCGGACAGACCTCGCACCGCCCATTATAGCCGGCGTTGCCCCCAACGCAATTGCGGATGCGGCATCGCAGCCAGAATCAGGCAGACCGGCCCTGCTGCCCAGAACGACTCTCTCGGAGTTGAACAACTCGTACCTATTTAGCCAGGCGAGCGCTTTCCCCCTCTCCCTCGGGGAGAGGGTTGGGGTGAGGGTGCTTGTGTCCTCGCCAACCTGGCGGAAGGCACCCTCACCCCTGCCCTCCCCCCAAGGGGGAGGGGGAAGAGCCGCTCTCGCCAAATGCGTACAACAACTCCGCAAGCCAGTCGCGGGCCCCAGGGTTGGCCTCGGGCGTGGTCTCCGGAGCTCGGAGCGCAGCCGCAGGGCCCGTTGGGGACTCTTGCGGAGTTGAACAACTCCGCAAGAGTTGTGCGCCCCGCAAGGCTGGGGTGTGGGGTGAGAGGGGCAGGCGGAAGAGCGATTTTGGCGTCGGCATTGACGCACCAGGGGCGGGGTGCTAGAATCCATTGTGGCGTGGCACCGGGTGCCCGCCAAGCACGGACAGGAGGTGAGTCGTGGGCGCTCTCGGCACGCGATTGTGGGGCGTCGGCGTCCGGGTGGCCGCACTCGTTCTTGTCCTGGTTGTCTGTCTGTTGGCCTTCCGCTGGCGCGAGGAGGTGCGGAGGATTCGGGGCCGCGACCAATTGAGCCGGATCGGGCTCGCGATGGGGGCCTACCTCTGCCAGCACGGTGGGAACACGTTCTACCCGCCCGACCTGGGTGTGCTGGTGGACGTGGGGCTGCTGGCGGCGGGAGACCTGGTTCACTCGTGCGATGCTGACCCGCCGCGGCTGCCGAACGGGTTGCGGTGCAGCTACCAGTATCTCGTGCGGCCCGGCACGATGGGCGGCATCCCATCGAACGAGCCGCTGGTGCAGGAGCGGCGGGTGTTCACGGGCGAGGGGCTTCACGTGCTCTTTGGCGATTCCCATGTGGAGTTCTGGACCCATACCCAGCAAGAGCCAGAAGGGGGCAAGAAATGACCAGGCGCCTGAGGGCGGTGTGCGGGCTGGTGCTTCTGGGGCTGGCGGGCTCGGCGCTCGGGGCCGAACGGAGCGTGTCGAGCTATCTGCCGGCCGATGCGTGGCTTGTGATCCACTACGATGGCACGCACCCCGGGGTGCGCGAGACGCCGCTTCACGCCTTCTTCCAGGAGCCGGAGGTGAAGGCGGCGCTCGTGGGGCTTCGGCCGCTGTACGACAAGTTCCTGGAGGACACGAAGGAGGAGGCAGAGGCCGACCTCGATCTGTTCTTCCGGTGGGCGGGGAGTTGCGAGTGCGCCTTCGCGTTCACGGCGCCGCGGGAGGGGCGGGAGGAGCCGAGCGCGGTCCTCGCTGCCAACGTGGGCGCTGCCGAGGGCGAGACGCGCCGCCAGGCCGAGGCGTTCCTCAAGCAGGTGGTCGCCGTTGCGCAACCCGACACCGCGCGCCAGGTGCCGATCGGGCAGCTTCAGGCGACGTGTTACGTGGGTAAGAACGGCGAGCCGGGCGCGTTCGTGTTCGACGGCTCCATGCTCATCGTCGGGGACGGCGAGGAGGTGCTGCGCAGGGCCCTCGACCCCGCCGCTCCGAAGGCCCCCGCGCCCGCGGGGGACCGCGCCGCGCTCCGCGTGCGCTACGATCATCGGGCCATGCTCAAGGCGTTCGGCAATCAGATCGAGCCCGAGGCGAAGCGGGTGCTGGAGGCCATCGGGCTGAACGCCCTGTCGGCGGCGGAGCTTGCCTTCGTGCCCCGCGGGAAGCGGCTCGTGACGAGCCTGGCCGTCGAGCTTCCGGCCGGCGCCGGGCGCCAGGGGCTGATGCGGGGCCTCGCGGACGCGGCGGCCTACGACCCCGAGCTGCTCAAGATGGTGCCCCACGACGCCTCGTACTTCTGGCTCGCCGGGATTGACTTCGCGTGGGTGTGGGACGAGGTGCTCGGCACAGTGGCCCGCGTGGACGCCGCGGCGGCGAACAGCGTCCGCCGCGAGCTGGCCGCCCTCGAGCAGAAGGCGGGCGTGAAGCTACGGGAGAACCTCCTCGCGCCGCTGGGCCGCGGGACGCTCGTGGTGGGCAAGAGCGAGGGCCTCATGGGCGGCTGGTCGGCCATCGTCCAGCGCGTGAGGGACCCCGACGCCCTCGACAAGGCCCTGGTGCAACTGGCCGCCCGCCTCGACATCGTGCTGATGGGGATGAACCTGGGCGCCGTGCGCACGGACCTCAAGACCTTCCAGTACCGCGGCCACACGTGCCGCTACCTGTGGATGATGGGCACGCCGGCGCTCATCCTGCCCTACTGGACGCTCTGCTACACGCGCGTGGGCGACACGTTCGTCTTTGCCCCCAATGTGCTTCAGTTGAAGGGCTACATGGACAGCGTGGAGGAGAAGGGGCCGACGATACTGGAGAACGAGGAGTTCCGCGGCCTGCTCGCCGTGGTGCCGAAGGGCGCGACCTCGCTCGGCTACTCGAGCTGGGGCGAGCCCATCCAGGCCCTCTACAACACCATCGGGCCGATCCTGGCGATGCTCCAGGGCGACCCGGAGTTTGCGGGCAAGCTCGACCTGGCGAACCTGCCCTCGTCGCGCCTCCTCCGCCGCTATTGCAAGGGGACAATTGGCTACACGGTCTTCGAGGACGGCCGCTTCCGCCTGGAGGCGCAGGGGGATGGCTTGGACATCCTCGGGCCGCACTTGTTCACCCTCGGCGGCGCCTTCCTGGGCGCGGCGTTGTACGCCGGCTTCATGGAGGGCGCACTCGAGGGAATGCGCGACGAGCCCGCGGTGCTCGATGAGCCGATCGTGCCTCCGCCGCCAGACATCGGCGGCGCTCGCCTCAATGCCCTCCGCATCCGCGACCGCAACAACCTCAACCAGATCGCCAAGGCCTGCGCGGTCTACCTCAACGAGCATGGCGACAACCGCTTCTACCCCACGGGCCTCGCCGAGCTGGTGGACAGGAAGTGCATCGAGAAGCAGTTCCTTGTCTCGCCGCTCGACCCTGATCCCCCTAAGCTGGCCAACGGCGTGCCGTGCAGCTACGTGAGCATCTTCGACAGGTATCCCGACCGCGTGTTCCGCGATGACTTCCCGCCCAACGAGATACTGGCCTGGGTCAGGAAGCCCTTCACGCAAGGCGGCCGAAACGTGCTGTTCTTCGACTCCCACGTGGAGTTCTGGGCCGACGAAGGGAAATTCGAGGGGGAGCTGAAGGGCCTCGACGAGAAGGTCAAGAAGCTCACCACGCCACGGCAGCCGGGCAAGGCGGGCGAGCCCAGGCCCCGTCCGATCAAGGGGGAGTTCTGATGCCCATTCTCCAGGAGCAAGCCATGACGCGACGCATCTCAGTCGGGTTTGTGTTCGCCCTTGCCCTTGCGGTCCAGGGGCTGGGCGGCGAGGCGGGCATCGAGCAGTATCTGCCCGCCGACGCCTTTCTGACGGTGTGCTACTACGGGGACAACCCCGACGTGTCGAAGACGGCGGCGGCGCAACTGCTCGCCGAGCCGGAGCTTCAGGAGGCGCTGGTGACCGTCCGACAGGCGAGCACGGGGGCAGCGCGCCTGGCCGGCGCGTTCCTGAAGGCGAACCTCGAGCAGCTCCAGCCGCTGCTGTCGCGCCCCGTGGGGTTGGCCCTGTCGCTGCCCGCGGGCGAGGGGCCGCTGCAGGTGGTCCTCGTCGCCAAGGTGGGCAAGGCGGGCGAGCGGGTGCGGGAGCAGGTCGCCGCCCTTCTCGTCCAGGCTGGCAAGATGGCGGGGCCGCCGGGGAAGCTCCTGGTCGAGGGCATCGAGGTCACGCAGTTCGGCGCCGAGCGCGGCTTCTGCTTCGGACTGAAGGACGAGTTCCTCATCCTCGCCACGTCGCGTGGGGGATTGGAGCGGGCGCTGGCCGCGAACACGCCGAAGCTGGCGGCCCACAAGGGCTTCCAGCGGGCAATGGCGAGCGACAGCTCGCCGCTCTTCCTCCTCCTCTACGACCATGCCGTGGTGATGGAGCGGTTCGGGCGCGAGATGCCGCCCGAGCTTCGGGCCACGCTCGACGCCCTGGGCGTCAGCGGCGTGCGGGCCGCCGGCCTGCGGATGGGCGTGAAGGGGCGGGCACTGGTCGGCACTACATTCCTCCAGACCGTGGGCGAGCGGAAGGGCCTCGTGCGGGCTCTGGCCGCCGAGCCGGTGGACCGCTCGCTCCTGCGGCTGGCGCCGCGCGACGCGGCGTTGGCCTGGCTCCTCAACCTCGACGGCGTGGAAATCTACGAGGCGATAGTGGCGGCCATAGACGCCGCGATGAAGGGGGAGGGCGGCGCCCGCGCGGCAATCGCCGAGTTCGAGAAACAGGTCGGCGTCAGCCTGCGCGACGACCTCCTCGGCTCCCTCGCGCGGGGCACCCTCGTCACCACGTCGTCGGGCCGCTCGCTCCTGCCAGCCATTGTGCTCTCCCAGGGGGTGAAGGACGCCGATCGCTTCGAGGCGGCCCTGGGCAAGCTGGTGGCCGCGCTCCACGCCGCCGTGAAGGAGCAGGGGGAGCCCGCGGCGGCCGAGCTGCGCGCCATCCGCTTCGGCGACCACACGATCCGCTACCTGGCCATGCCCGGCGTGATGCTGCCCATCGCCCCCTGCTACGCGCGGCACGGCGGCCGCATCGCCTTCGCCCTCTCCCCCATCCATCTGAAGGACTACCTGGCGTTCCTCGATGGCAAAGAGCCCTCGGTCCTCGACGCCCCCGGGTTCAAGGAGCTTGAGGCCCTGGTGCCGAAGGACGCCACGGGCGTGGCATACTCGGACTTCGGCGAGGGCTTCGTCGCCCTCTACAGCGCTCTTGGGCCGTTCCTCTCCATGATCCAGGCCATCCCCGGCAACCCCGTGGCGCTCGACCTCATGAACCTGCCGTCGGCCCGGACCATTCGCAAGCACATGTTCGGCGCCATCTCCTATGCCTATGCGACCGAGGACATGATCGTGGGCGAGACGCACTCGCCGCTGGGCATCGCCGTGCTCGACCCCATCTCGGCCACCGCCGTGCTGGGCTTGGGCGCCGGCATGGCCTTCCCGGCCCTCGCCGACGCGCGCACCGAGGCCCGCCGCATCCGCAGCCGCAACAACCTCAACCAGCTCGCAAAGGCATCCGCCACGTACCTCAATGAGTTCGGCGACAACCGCTTCTACCAGAAGAGCACCGCCGAGCTCTTCGAGAAGATGATTCTCGCGGACAAGGCGGTCCTCGTGGCGCCCAACGACCCCAACCCGCCCGAGATCGCCAAGGGCCTGCCGTCCAGCTACATCATGTGCTTCGACAAGTACCCCGACCGCGAGTTCCGCGACGACTTCCCGCCAAACGTCATGATGGGCTGGGAGCGGGCCGTCTTCGCACGGGACCAGGGGCGGCGCAACGTGCTGTTCTTCGACTCCCACGTCGAGTTCGTGGACGAGGCCCGCTTCCAGGAGCTGCTGCGGGAACTCGACGAGGAGGTGAGGAGGAACACGAAGCTGCGCAAGGACGCGCCGAAGGCCAAGGGCGGGGAACTCTAGGAGCCCAGCGTGGCGATTCTGGGCACAGGGATTGACATCGTGGAAGTGGATCGCCTTGAGGAGGTGATCGTGCGCCGCGGCGAGCGGTTCCTCGACCGCGTGTTCACCCCCGCCGAGCGGGCCTACTGCGCCAAGCGGCCGCGCCCCATCATCCACTACGCCGGCCGCTTCGCCGCCAAGGAGGCCGTCCTCAAGGCCATCCGCACCGGCTGGGTCGAGGGCATCGGCTGGCTCGACATCGAGGTGGAGATCGGCCCGGCCGGCGAGCCCTCCGTGTGCCTCACCGGCGGCGCCCTGGCCCGAGCCAACCAGATGGGCATCGAGACCATTCACATCTCCATCTCCCACACTGACCACTATGCGGTGGCCAGCGCGGTAGCGGAAGGGAAGGCATGACGCGTGACCCGTGACGCGTGACCAGAGAGAACGGGGCGTACCCTTTCTTGTCACGCGTCACGCGTCACGCGTCCGGACTTCGCATCTTCTGTGGAGAGGACCGTGGGACTTGACGGAAGAGTTGCCGTCGTGACAGGCGCCTCGCGTGGGATTGGGCGCTCCATTGCTCTGGCCCTCGCAAGGGACGGGGCGAACGTGGCGGTGAACTTCCGCGAGCGGGCCGACGCCGCCGAAGAGGTCGCCGCCGCCATCTGCGCCGCCGGCCGACAGGCCATCGCCGTCAAGGCCGACGTCCGCTCCCTCGACGCGGTCAAAGCCATGTTCGAGCGTGTCAAGCAGGAGCTGGGCGGGGTCCACATCCTGGTCAACAACGCCGGCCTCACCCGCGACAACTACCTGGCCTTCATGAGCGAGGCGGAGTGGGACGAGGTGGTGGACACCTCGCTCAAGGGCGCCTTCCTGTGCTCCAAGGTGGCCTCGCGGCAGATGACCCGCGCCAAGTGGGGGCGAATCATCAACATCTCGTCGGATGCCGCACTCCTCGGCGACATGCAGCGGGCCAACTACTGCTCGGCCAAGGCAGGGCTCCTCGGCCTCACGCGCGCCACGGCCCGCGAACTGGCTCCCCACGGCATCACGGCCAACGCCATCGCCCCCGGCATCATCGAGACCGAGCTGACGAAGACCCTCCCCGGGGCGAAGCGGGCTGCCATGCTCGGCCTCATCCCACTCCAGCGGTTCGGGCAGCCGGACGACGTGGCGGCCCTCGCCGCCTTCCTCGCCAACGACGCCGCGGCCTACATCACTGGTCAGGTCTTCTGCGTGGATGGGGGGCTGAACCTGTGAAAGCCCCCCAAGCAGAGGAGAACGGCCAGGCTGTGCCGATCGGTCGGAGCGGTCGGATCCGACAGATCTCCCTGATCGCCCTCCTCTTCGCGGTAGCGGCCCCCGCCCACGGCCAGGGCACCTTCATTGACCAGCTCTTCGAGCGCCACGTCCGCGTGAAATCGGCCATCGGCCCCCCGGGCGTCCTCCATCTCCTCTACGAGCGCAAGGCCGACCCACAGGCGCCGCCCGGGTCGTGCTACCGCCGCCACGTTGCCGGCAAGGGCTGGCTCCCCGAGGAATACCTCCACGGCGGACACCGCTGCGTGGCCTTCCTCGGCGACGCACTCTACGTCTTCCGCCGAACCAACTACTCGGTCTACCGGACGAAGGACTGGACCGCGCCCGCCATCTTCCCCACGGAGGCAGAAAAGGGGACATTCTCCTTTTCTGCGCAGCAGCCTCCGGCGCCCCAGGGGGGCGAAAAGGTGAATGTCCCCTTTTCTGCCCCGGGCAGCGAGTGGCAGACCAATGCATGGCCCCTCAAGTGGCCGCCCGCCGCCGCCTGCACGGTGGGCGAGGAGATATGGGTGTTCGGAGCCGAGGCCACGGACACTGGCGGGGGGTGCCTCCGCGCCGCCCGCCTCCGGCCCCGCGCGCCCGAGGCAGCGGACCGCGGGCCGCACGTCGTCGGCCAGCCGCTCCTCACGGCCGCCCCACCCTCCGACTTCTCGGTCCTCGCCGAGGGCGCGGCAGTGCGCGTCTTCTGGCTCCTGCCCGCCCCGGGCCGCGAGGGCAACGGGCTCTGGCACGCGCCCTTCGACGGCAATGCCTGGGGGGCCCCCAACCCCGTGGCGCTTCCCTACCCCAACAGCGACTATGCGGCGGCCCGACACGAGGGGGCCACCTGGCTCATCTGCAAGGTGCGCGGCAGGCGCATCGCGGCGTCGCGCCCCCTGCTCGCCATGGCCCTCGCGGACGGGGCGTGGGGCGAGCCGTCGCCCATCCCGGCGGCAGAGGACCCCAGGTGGCTGGACTCGACGGTTGACATTGACGCCGCGTCGTTCGAGGGCTCGCTCTACGTGTTCCGGGCCTGCATGAACCGCGTGGTCGCGCATCGCTGGTCGGTGGGGCAGTGGGGCGAGCCAGAGACGCTCCTGGAGCTGTCGCCGTGGCCGACGTATCTGTTCTGGTGGCTGGTGGCCAACATGGCCGCGAGCCTCGTCTTGCTGCCCGCGGTCGCCTGGGCCGCCTTGCGCGTGAGAGCCAGGCCGAGGCCACGCGTCCGCGCCTTTGGCGCCGAGGTGCCCCTCGCCTCCTGGGCGCGACGCGTCGCCGCACAACTCGTGGACACCCTGGTGGGCCTCCTCCTGGCCACGGGCGTCCTGCGATGGCTCGAGACGGGCGCCGGCAATGCCGCTCCAGGGTCGGAGAGCATTCTGGCGACCGTCGGGGTCTGCTCCTCCGTCTTCTTCGCCTACTTCGCCCTCAGCGAGGGCCTCACGGGGCAGAGCTTTGGCAAGCTCCTCCTCCACATCGCCGTCGTCGCGAGCGACGGCGGTCGCCCCTCCCTTCGCAGCATCGTTGTCCGCAATCTCCTTCGTCCCTGGCCATTCCTTGTCCCCACCGCCTACCTCGTCGGGTCGCTCGTCCTCCTCCTCAGCCCCACGAATCAGCGGCTGGGCGACTTCCTCGCCGGCACCCTCGTGGTGGACCTGCCGCCACCCGCCCCCTCGCCCTGGGTGTCGGGCGGCGAGGGCGAATAATCCCCTCTCCGCCCCCCCGACCCTCGCCGTAGCGGAAGCGCGCCACCCGGCCCCCGTGGCCGCGCCGCGACGTTCAGACATTCTGTAGAATGTGAGAACCTCACAGCAGCGTCGCACATCGGCCAGCGGTCGTCCGTAGCCCGGGCCGGAAAAGGGGACATTCTACTTTATGGCTCTCCGGGCTTTCTTGTGGGTGCCCACAAGGGGGGCGCCAAGCCGAGGAACCCTTCTACCTCCCTCAGCATAGGCATGGCAAGGACTTACGCCGAAATACACCTGTGCCGGCGCTGGATCGCCAGCTGCTCGCGCCGACCGAC
>VGYV01000109.1 GCA_016872855.1 Planctomycetota bacterium | reverse complement strand
TGCCTCGCCCTTGTATTGCATGGACTCACTACAGTCGAGGACGATCTGGCAGGCCATGTTGGTCTCTGACTCGAATTGCCGGACGAAGTAGCGGTCGGTGCGGGCGAAGACCTTCCAGTCGAGGCGGCGCGTGTCGTCGCCCTGCACGTATTCGCGGTGCTGCTTGAACTCCAGGCCGATTCCGAGGGAGCGGCTCTTGTGCATGCCGATGACGAAGCCCTCGACGATTCGGCGGGCGCGGAGCCCGTAGCCCCGAATCTTCGAGATCACGGCGGGGTCGAACACCTTGGCCATGTCAGCCGGCTTTCTGGAGAAGCTCTTCCACGATCTTTCTGGAGTCCACGCCTTCGGCGGAAGCGGTGAAGTTTGTGACGATCCTGTGCCCCAGCACGGGCCGCGCCACAAAGGCAATGTCCTCGTGCTGAACCTCGTGTCGGCCGTTGAGGATGGCGTGGGCCTTGGCGCCGATCACCAGGTACTGACAGGCCCTGGGGCCTGCGCCCCAGGCCACCCAGCGGCGCACCCGCTCGTCGGCCTCCGGCTCGGTCGCACGGGTCATGCGGACCAGGCGGACGACGTATCGCTTGAGCTCTTCGGAGATGAGGACCTTGCGGACCATCTTCTGGAGGTGGAGAATCTGCTCGCCGGTGAGGACGGGCTGGATGTTCGCCTCGTAGGTGGCGGTGGTCATGTTCAGGATTTCCACCTCCTCGTCCTCGCTCGGGTACGACACGTCCACACGGAACATGAACCGGTCGAGCTGCGCCTCGGGGAGGGGGTAGGTGCCTTCCTGCTCGATGGGGTTCTGCGTGGCGAGGACGAAGAAGGGCTTGGGCAGCTCGTAGCGGACGCCGCCCACGCTCACCTGCCGCTCCTGCATTGCCTCGAGCAGCGCCGCCTGAGTCTTCGGCGGGGTCCGGTTGATCTCGTCGGCCAAGAGCAACTGGGTGAAGATTGGCCCGTGGATGAAGCGGAACTCCCGCTGGCCTGTGGCCTTGTTCTCCTCGATGACCTCCGTGCCTGTGATGTCCGAGGGCATCAGGTCGGGGGTGAACTGCACGCGCTTGAAGGCGAGGGAGAGGCAGCGGCCCAGCGTGCTCACCAGCAGGGTCTTGGCCAGGCCGGGCACGCCCATCAGGAGGGCGTGGCCCTGGCCGAAGAGGGCGATGATCACCTCGCGGATCACCTGCTCCTGGCCGACCACGGCCGAGTGGACCTGCTTGAGAATGAGGTCGTGGGCCGCCTTCAACTGGCCGATCTCCGCCTTCTCCTCGTCCGTCCACACGATGGCCTCGCCAAAGGTCCGAGTCTCACTCATGAGTTTGCTCCCTATCAACGCTTCATGCCCATCAACAGGGTCTTCATCCGAGAGGAGGTGGCCTTGGGCGCTGCCTCCGCAACCACTTCCTCTACGAGGGTGTCCAACACCCTCTGGGCCGTCATCCCGCGCGCCCCCGCCCGATGGTCCAGGATGATGCGGTGGGAGAGGACGGGGTGAACGACGCTGAGGACATCCTCGCGCGTCACATAGGCCCGGCCTCGGGCGATGGCCCGCACCTTGGCCGCCCGCAGGAGCGCCTGCCCGGCTCGGGGTGAGGAACCCCAACGCAGGTGCCGCGCTACGCGGTCGGGGTCCTCCGGTGCCCGCAGGCCACCCCACCAGTGCCGCCTGGACCGGCGCGGGCTCGGGGCCGAGCCCTCCTCCTTGCGCTCCCACCGCGTGGCCCGCACCAGGCGCACCGCAAAGTCCTTCACGGTCCGGCTCACGGGGATCACCCGCGCGAACTGCTGCATGGCCACCACCGTGGCCGGGTCGGCCACGCGGCGGACGGTGCGGCGGGCGAGCGACGTGGTGGCATCGAGGATCTCGATCTCCGCGTCCTCCGCGGGGTACCTCACCTCGATCTGCATAAGGAAGCGGTCTATCTGCGCCTCGGGCAATGGGTACACGCCCTCCGTATCCACCGTGTTCTGTGTTGCCACGACCAGGAACGGCTGGCTCAGGGCGTGCCGCTTGCCATTGGCTGTGACTTGTTTCTCTTGCATTGCCTCGAGCAGCGCCGCCTGGGTGCGCGCCGGGCTGCGGTTGATCTCATCCGCCAGCACCATATGCGCGAACACCGGCCCGGGCACGAAACGGTGCTGGAAGCGACCGTGGACAGAGTCGATCACCTCCGTGCCCGTGACGTCTGTGGGCAGCAGGTCTGGGGTGAACTGGATGCGCCGGACAGCCAGGCCCAGCACTTGGCCCAAGGTCTCGGCGATCAGGGTGCGTCCGAGTCCGGGCATGCCGGTCAGAATCGCATGCCCCTCGGCCATCACGCAGGTCAACAACAGCTCGACCACGCGGTCCTGGCCGATCACCGCAACCTTCACCTCGTCCAGGATCCGCTGGTAGGTGCCGCGAAACTCCTCTATGTCCACGTGAGCCCTCCCCATCGCTTCGCTTGATCACCCGCGGCCATATGCTCATCTCTCCTGGTCGAGTGGCTCAGCCTCCGGCGACTCCACACCCCAACGGTACACAGACGCCTCCTGGTTGTCAAACGGCCCAGGCTTCTGGCCGCCAGAGACGCTACTTGACTTTCGGGCGGCGCGTGGGCATACTGCTTCTCCCGCCACCCGGGCGTCGGTCGGTTCAGGATTCACAGGGTGATTCCGGAGCAGTGGGATGAAGCGTGTTTGCTTTCTTTGGCTCTTGCTCGGCGTGGCAGTTGCGTCGGCGGCCGAGGATTCCCCGCCTCTTCTGGAGGCCCGCAGCCAGTGGAGATGCTTCTTCGCGTGGCAGGAAGAAGTAGTGCAGTGGGAGGCGGGCGAGGTGAGCCGCTTCCGCACGGTGAAGGGCGCGCCAAAACCGATCGAGAAGGCCGATGGCCCGGCCGCCGAGCCCGCCGCGCCGCCCGAGGGCTGGGCAGGGGCGGAGTTCGATGATTCGGCCTGGCTCGTGTCGCCCGGCCCGTTCCTCCACGCCCCGTTCCGCCGCGACCTGGCGGCTCTCTGGCTTCGAGGCAGGTTCGAGATCGCCGAGCCGGCGGAGCTGATGCTCTCGGTCTCTTACCGCGGCGGGGCCGTGGCTTACCTCAATGGCAAGGAGATCGCGCGGGGGCATCTGCCCGAGGGGAAGGTGACCCCGGGCGCGCCTGCGCAGCCATATCCGAGGAACGCCTATGTGAACGCCGACGGTGAGCTCCTGTTCGCCGACCCGAAGGGGCCGGCGCCCGAGGGGATGAACCTGCGGGTGCGGACCCTCACCTGCAAAGTGCCCGCCGCGGCGGTGCGGAAGGGGCTGAATGTGCTGGCCGTCGCGCTTCACCGTGCCCCGACCTCCGAGCTGCTCTACACCGCGGCGGCGCCCAAGACCCCGCGTGGCGACAGGCCGCAGTGGACGATGCTGGGGCTGGAGGACCTGAGGCTCGAGGGTGGCAAGAAGGCGCCGGCCGCGTTCGCCGTCTGGCCGGGCAATCCGCTCATCGAGGTGTTCGACGTGGATGCCGCCGAAGCCGGCGCTGCGGGGAAGCCGCTGCGGCTTGCCGGGGCGCGCAACGGAGCATTCAGCGGCGTGCTCATGCTTCGCGGCCCCGAGGCTGTGAGAGGCCCGAAGGTTGAGCCAAGCGAGCTGAAGCTGGCCGGCGGAGAGGGCACGATTCCGGCCTCAGCATGGCAGGTGCGCTACGCGGTTCCGGGCGATGCGCCGCCCGTCGCCGCGGCGGCGCGGCGCCCCGCGGGGGCGGTGTTGCTGGGCGCTCTGGCCGAGGCTCCATCGTCGGACACGGCGACAATCCCGGTTTGGCTGACGGTTCGGGTGCCAGCCGACGCCAAAGCAGGCGAATACAGGGGCATCGTGAGAGTCACGGCCGGGGCACCCATCGAGGTGCCGGTCGAGCTTTCCGTCGCCGACTTCGTTCTGCCCGATCCCAAGGGCTTCGCCTGCTTCACCGGGATCAACGAATCGCCCGAATCAGTCGCCCTCCAATACAACGCCCCGCTATGGTCCGAGGGACATTGGAAGCTCCTTGACAGCGTCTTCGCGCACCTGGGCCAGGTCGGCGTGAAGATGGCCCTCATCCCCGTCGTGGTCAGGACCCATCGAGGGAATGACCAGTCTATGGTGCGGTGGGTCAAAGGGGGCGATGGCTCCCTGAAGCCCGATTTCGGGGTGGTCGAACGCTATCTCGACCTGGTCGTGAAGCACCTGGGCACGGCCCCCATCGTCTGCTGGTACGTCTGGATGCCTTCTCAGGGCGGCGGGGCGTGGGGAGCGACGCCCGACAAACCGAAGAACGAGAACCCCACGCCCATTACCCTGCTGGACCCCGCGACGGGCCAGGTGCAGGAGGGACACGCGCCCGACTGGGGAACGCCGCAGAGCGTCCCTTTCTGGAAGCCCGTCTTCGAGGGGCTGAGGGAGAGGCTGGCCAGGCGCGGCCTGGAGAAGTCCGCCGGCCTCGGCCTGGTGTGCGACTTCACGCCGAGCAAGCAAACGGTGGAGGACCTGCGGGCGGTTGCGCCCGGCCTCCGCTGGGTGGTTCACGCCCACGGCCTGACCCTGAAGTTCGCCGACCAGCCCGTGGCCGAGGCCGCACACGTCTGGGGCGTCAAGGAGCCGCGCACGTCCGACGACAGGCTGAAGCGCTACGGCTGGAAGAACGCGATCATCACGACGGTCTTCCCCCGCTATGGCGCCGGCTCGATGGGCCACGTGAACGCCAGGTCGCCCATCGGCCTCTACCACGCCCTTTTGGAGGGCTACCAGGCATCGGGCTACAATGGGGTTAACGACCTCGGGGCGGACTTCTGGCCCGTCTTCAAGACCCCGCGGCGCGAGATGCAGCCCATATCGGCCCGCTACGGCTACCGCGACCGCCCCGGCTCGCCGCCCATGACCCACGGTTGCCTGCTTTTCCCGGCCAAGGAGGGGCCAATCGCCACGGTGCGCTTCGAGGCCCTGCGCATGGGCGTCCAGGAAGCTGAGGTGCGTATCTTCATCGAGAAGGCGCTTGACGATTCGGCGAAGCGCGCCAGGCTGGGCGATGAGCTGGCCAACCGCGCCCAGGAACTTCTCGACGAGCGGGTACGGCAGATTGTCCGCGCGAAGCAGGATCACAGCCCAATGTTCTCCTACGGCTCGGATGCCAGTTGGGGCGACTATGCGGCGGGCGCCTTGGCGCGCAGCCGCACCCTCTATCGCCTGGCCGCCGAGGTCACTGCGAAGTTGGCGAAGTGAAGAAGTAAGGATGAAGTGCACGGTCTGTTCAGCCGCGATCCTCACCTTCTCGCCGTCCCTGACGGCAGTCGGCTTCGATGCGAATGAAGCTCCCCCGGCCCCGGCCGCGGAGGCCACGGCCAGCATGACCGTGCTCAGGGCAATCGTCGTCCCCATGGGACTCGTTCCTTAGCTGCTCCCCTCTCTCCTACGGGATGTCGCACGCTGCCGCCACCGCGGCATCGAACCGCACGATCATCACCCGGCGGTTGACGCTATCCGTGACGTAGAGCTTGCCATCGGCTTCGGCGTAGTCGCACTCGTTGGGCCAGGCGAAGGCGATCTCCGGCTCGGGCACCTTGCTCCCCGGGCCGGCGGAGTCGGCATTGCCGTAGGCCCCGATGCGGGCCAGGCGGTTGCCGGCCGCGTCCACCATCTCCACGGAGGAGTAGAAAGCGCTCGGGGCGTAGACCCGCCCGTAGGGGTCAGCGTCCAACTGCGATTGCAAGCACTCGCACCCGTCATCGCCCGTGAAGGCGTCGAAGGAGTGCGGGATGATCCCGATGCCCGGGTAGCGCCACTTGGCCCCAACCACCTTCACGTCCCAGCCAAGATAGCCGGACTTGTAGGCCGCCGCATCGGGCGGGGCCTTGGCCAGGGCGAGGTTTTCGTCAATGAACTGGGCTTTGAGGCTGAAGTTGCCGTAGACCTGCCCGCCCTCCGGGCCGAACTTGAAGATCGCGCCCATGTGGAAGAGGTAGGGGTTGGCGTAAAGATAGCTCCAAGGTGCCGGGCGGTCAATCTTCCGGTAGTAACGCCATGGTTGCGCGGGCACGGCCTGGGCGAAGTCGGGCGGGATCGGTTCGGCGGCCGGCTTGAGGTTCATGCCCAGGTAGATGTTGCCCCGGTTGTCCACCCCGATGCCCGAGTCGCCGCTTCCTGCCCCGTTGACCAGGGCTGCCTTCTTGAGCGTGCCGTCTGGCCCAAAGACGTCCACCGTGGCGACGCAGGCGTGGTCGGGGGAGCGGCGCACGTAGAGGTCGCCGTTCGGGGCGATGCAGTGGCCGCGCAGGCCCATGTCCGGCCCGTAGCCTCGGAACTTCACGGCCAGCTTGTTCGTCCCGGTGGCCGGGAAGGGCAGCGGCTTGCCCTGCGGGTCCACGCGCACGAGGGCGTTCGAG
Source organism: Planctomycetota bacterium (assembly GCA_016872855.1). Lineage (GTDB taxonomy): Bacteria > Planctomycetota > PUPC01 > DSUN01 > DSUN01 > DSUN01. The sequence goes on along the minus strand of VGYV01000109.1, from coordinate 10,903 downwards.
CCGTAGGCGCCCATCAGATAGATGTTGCCGTCCCTGTCCACGGCCAGGTCGTTGCCCGGCAGCCGGATGGGGCTCCCCTTGCCCGTCTCGAGGTCGAGGAGAACGTGTCCCACGCCGTAGTCGGCGAGGATGAGGCGCTTGCGCGGCGGGTCGGCGGCCAGGAAGGTGGGGCAGTTGAGCCCGCCGGGCTCGCCGGCCGGCTCGCCCAGGGTCAGCTTCTCGCCTTCGTCGGTGATCGGCACCAGGGCGCAGGGCCGCCCGTAGCCGGTGTAGAGTGAGAGCCAGAGGCGGGGCGGCGAGGCCGTGGCGTCTAGGGCCATGAACTCGGCGACGCGCTTCTTGGCCTCGAACTCCAGCCGAGCCAGCTCCCGCGGCGCCTCGCCCTTCCAGGCCGCGAACTTCAGGATGCGGCTGGCCACCGGGTCGGCGCTCTTGTGCATGAGATCGTACGGGCGCACGCCCTTGCGGCAGAGGAGGTAGACCTCGCCCGCCGGGCCTACGGCAATCTGCTCGGGGTCCGGGGCGGGGAACTTGCCGAGCAGCTTGCCCTCCTGGGAGTAGACCTTGACCCGGCTGTTGCCGCGGTCGCACACGTAGAGGCGGCCCTCCCTGTCGAAGGCCAGGCCCTGGGGGTCGTTGAACTCCTCATCGCCGGCGCCGGGCTCTTTCCGGCCGAGCCAGGGGTCGCCGAGCTCCTTGTCGGTCCACTTGAGCCGGTAGACGCCGTGGTGCCACTCGCCCTTCTCGAAGTAGCCGAGCTTGAAGTCCTGGACCAGGAGAATCCACTGGCCGTCGGGGCTGACGGCCAGGCGGTCCATGCCGATGGCGTAGCCCTCGCCCGCGCCGCCCAGGAAGCCGCGGGCCTTGCGGATCTGCGGCCCCACGAAGCCCGTCTTCTCCGGGGCGCCGCCCTCAGGGTGGAAAGCGAGCAGGTGGCGCGCCGGGCCGTGGTTGCACATCGAGCCGACCGCGCTCGCCGCCACAAGATAGCCGTCGGGGTGCCAGGCCATCGTCTGCCCGCGAATGCCCGCCACCAGGGGGTAGAGGCTGTGGGCCTGGCCGTTGAAGACCAGCGGCTGGCGCCGGCCGCCAATCTTCACGTGCCCTACCGGCTCCGTGCGCGCGTCGGGGGTGTCCGCCGCATAGGGCATGATGGTGCGCAGGCACTTGCCCTGGCGGTCCAGCACGCGCAGTTCCGCTCGGCCCCTGAACGGGTCGGCCAGCAGAACGAAGAGTTCGCCCTTGGGGCTCACTGTGAGTGCGCAGACCTGCCCGGTCAGTGTGTTGTCGTTCCGGCCCAGAATCTCGTCAAGCCTGGGCCGCAGCCCCAGGCGCACCCGAACCTTGAAAGGGCCGCCCGCGGCCGGCTTGCCGGCATCGTCGTTGCCGTCCCAGACGACTGCCTGGGCCAGCGAGCCCTTCTGGAGGGGCTCCGGCGCGTTCCCGCCGAGCAGCCCCGCCGCCAGATGGCGGGCCACGGCGCCCTTGGCGTCGAGCACTGCCACCTCCACGTCCGTCGGGGCGGAGACGGCGAAGGAGACCTTCACGTTGCCTCCGTCCTTCGCTGCGGCCGGCTTGGCTGTGAACGCGACCTCTCCCGCCGAGGATGTCGCCAAGGCCAGGGCTAACACCAGGCTGACCATGCCGATCCGGGGAGCCGCGTGTCTCATCGTTGCTTCCCTTTCCAGTTGGCGTACTGCAATAGATGCCCAGCGCGCAGCATCATGGCCGAGGTCCGGCTCCAAACGCTGTTGTTCGGCAGCCAGACGGGCGGGCACCTGGACTCGGGGAATGCTTGAGCGAACAGGTCGGCCGCCTTGCGGATGTGCTCCTGGTTGTTTGTCTTCAGGCCAACGTAAGCGTAGAGGTCAGCCAGGAAGAGCGGAGCTTCGAAGAAGCTGTCCGGGAAATCCCTCTCGCACCCTTCCTGGAGCAGCTTCATCAGGTCTGCGTCCCCGGTCAAGTGGTGCAGCTCGCAGAATGGTCCGAGGGCGTAGCAGTACTTCATGTCCTCCTGAATGTAGTCCTGCGACTGGATCTGGCGGGCAGGGTCGTGGAGGAAGGGGCCGTGGCTCTTCCGCTTCGGCACAACGTTTGTGCGGAACAGCCCCAGGGCCTCGTCGAGCCACCTCTTGTCACCTGTCAGCTTGTACATGGCGCAATAGGAGGACATCGTCCATGCGTTGGCTGCCATGTCGGTCTGGGGACCCATCCACTGCTTGGCCTTGGCAACGTGTGCCCAGCCCGCCTTGAGCCCTTCCGCGTTCCGCGCGCAGCACTCCACCGCCTTTGGTTCGCCGGTGAGCATGTGCCAGAGCACCACGCCGGCCAGCCAGTTCGTGTCCACCCTGGGCAAGCGGTAGAGCCTGTAGCAGTGGAACATGGGGAAGTTGAGTTCCCCTCGCTGGAGGCCGCGGACCTCGGGTGGGTCGCCATCCGACCAGAACTGGTCTACGTCAATGCGGTGTCTGGCCATCGGGGCCGCTAGGCGCACGAAGCTCATATCCCCGGTCCGCAGGGCGGAGACGAGCATGAGCCAGGTCCAGTCGTAGTGCAGGCCGACTTGGCCGCGGCCAGGGACGAAGAGGTCGCCGAAGTCCATCCAGCCGAACCAGTAGGAAGAGTCGGTCGAGTAGTTGACCTCGGACTCGACGCTGTTCTGTCGTGCCTTGGGCAGGCCCGCGGCGTTCTCCGGGTCTGCGGCGCTCTGCGTCATGCGCAGCCATGCCGCCAACTTGGCGTCGCAGTCCTTGTCGCCTGTCCGAATCTCTGGCGGGGCGAACAAGCCCGGGGCCGCCTCTGTGGCCGCGTAGTAGTCGGCCGAGGCCAGTGCCCACAGCGGCGATGAGAGTTCGGCCACCGTCTGCCGCGGATGGCGCCCAGAGAAATCCAGGATGAACTCGTGCCCCTTGTGAACGCCGCCGGGCAGGAGGTAGCCCTTGCTCTTGGCCAGCTTCGCCAGGGTCTTGTCGAAGAATGCCCCAGTGTTCAGCTCCGGGCGGACCCGCGGCCACTGGCCCTCGGTGGGCCAGAGCCAAAGCCCGAGTGTCTGATCGCCAAGTTCAATGGCCTTTTCGTAGTTCTGCCAGAAGTCGCGAACCGCGGCCGTCAGCGTCCCTGCCGCGCCTTGAACCTGAACAACACCGTCGGTACGTTCGCCTCGCCTCAACTCCTTGCCGGCGCTGGTGATTGTATACTCGAAGTCGTTCCAAGTGTAGAACGGCCCCTTCTTGTACCGAACCTTCTCCTGCCCGTGCGTCATTCGGCAGAGCTGTAGCACCTTGAGGTCGCCGGCCGCCTCCACGCCTTCGCACCCCGCCTTGAGGTCGGGCCCGAGGCCCAGGCCAAGCTCCATGGCCATCCCGCTGAAGGGGAACCACTCAGCGTTGGGCGACGTCCCGCTCTCATCCCTGGTCTGGTAGTAGCCCATCGCGCCCTGGTTCTCCAACCAGACGTGCGCCTTGAGACACTTCTGCCCCGCCAAGGCGGTGAGGCGGAGCGTGTAAGCCAGCCGGTCGTTGTGGAGTCCCGGGAACTTGCCGCGCAGGCAGATGATGGCCCGCATCGGGCCTGCCTGCTCGATCCTCACTTCGCTCGGGGCGCCGGCGGCGACCTGGCCGCCGTCCGTGTACACGGCCAGCCCTCGTCCCGCCGCGGTGATCAGCTCCTTTCCACCCACTCTGATCGACTCCATCAGCCCCGGCTTGGTCTTGCGGATGACACACTCGAGCGGGCCGGTGGAGACGCGAACCACCTCGGTGCTCTCTTCGATCCTCACCGGCGCGGCCGGCGCGGGGTTGCGGCCGAAATCAGACACGAGCAGGTCGGTCTTCCCGCCAGCAGGCATGTCGAGCTGCACGTCCATCAGCGCCCAACGCACCGAGCCATCGTCCCAGGGCGCGATCTCGATGAACTGGGCCGGCACGGGCTTGCCGCCCGCTGAGGCCGACAGCCTGCTCACGTCCGTGACAGCGCAGCGCGCGAAGGGCACGCCTGTGGTGATGGCCGCCGGGCTTCGCGCGATCCCATCCGTCTCCCTTACGTGTAGTTTCACCTCCGTCGCCACCGAGGCGCCCGCGAGGAGGAACAGCGCCAGGAGCCCCCTGGCGTGTCTGTGGGGAGGCGGCGTTCGCACTTCCGTGTCTCTCAACACTGGACCTCCTACCTCTTCTTGGGTTCCGGGGTCAGGTTCGGTCTCGGCTCGCGTCCCATCTTCTTGGCCACTTCGGCGGCCAGAGCAAACAGCAACTCGCTGCGCCGGCTCCAGTCAGAGCTGATGAACCACGGCTGCCCCTCGCCGGCCGAGTGCAGGCACATGCGGATGCGCTCGTCGAGGGCCTTGCGGCAGCGACCGATCAGCTCCTCGCCCAGGAGGCTCTTGGCCTGGTCATCCAACAGGGCCTTCTCGACGAAAATCCGTGTCTCCAACTCCTGAAGGGCCTCGCGGAATGCCTCGGAGCGCACGGTAGCCAGAGGGCCGTTCTTGCCTTTCCCCAGGATGTAGGGGGCGCAGTTGTTGAGATTGAGCTGGCCCCAGGCCGTCTCGGGGTAGCGGCCGGCCAGGGTGCCGCGGGGGCGGCCGCGGCTGTCCTTGAGCACGGGCCAGAAGTCCGCGCCGATCCGCCCCAGCCCTCGCGGCCCCACCCCTTTGGCAACGAACGGCGTGTAGGGGGCACGGGCCGCCATCCAGTTCTCCAGCTTCGTGCGGTACTCGACGAGCGTGGATTCGATCTTCATTTCCCGCGGGAAGTAGGAGACCCACCGGGGGTTCGACCAGCCGAAGGAGTAGCCGGTCGAGGGGTCGGCCGGCTGGCAGCCGATGCCCCACAGGGCCACGGTCATCCCCATGTCGTAGCCCTGCCAGTTGTCGCAGTAATAGTGGGAATGAATGGCCCACTTGGCCCCGCGCACGCCGTTGGTGATGTCGTCCATCGCCAGCTTCGTGGGCCGGGTGTCGCCCGCCAGTCCGAACAGCAGGGAGTTCTCGAGCCCCCACTGGGCGAGCACCTTCAGCAGGGCATCTGTGAGCTTCTTCCAGAAGACCTGCGATTCCGGGGTCCCCCAGGCCGGGCCTTGACGCGGCGACATCTTGCCGGTCTGCGGGTCAACCACTGTGATCAGCGCGGGCCGGTCGGCCGTCCGCGCGGCGGAGCCGGCCCCGCCCGCGTGACCTTGCGACTCGGGCGGCTCCCAGGCGTAGAGGATGACGCCGGGGATCTTGCCCAGGCGCCGCACGGCCACGTCGAGGTACTTCTCGACGACGCTCAGCTCCGGCGTCAGCTCCCCATCCTCGCTGCGGGTCCAGCGGACCATGGCGTGCTCGTTGCCGAAATGCGTGCGGCGCACGGCCGTGATGAAGACCGTCTTGTTCGACAGCGGCGCCAGGAGCGAGAATGTCTTGTCCAGCAGCTTCAGGTGCTCGTCGGACCAGAGCGGCACGTCGTAGGCCATCGCCACAGATTCGGGCGACTGGACGACGTCCATGCAGGAGGTGAACTGCTTCACGTCGGGGAGCATCCAGTCCAGAAGCCGCAACTCGAGCGGGACGCTCACTGTCTGGATACCCTCTGCCGTGATGGTGATCTTCCCGCGGTAGTCGCCGGCCTTGGCGTCGGCCGGCACCCGTACGGCGATCCAGAGCGGCTGGACGGCTCCGCCGTGCTCCTCATACACAGGCACTTCGTCGGGCGGCGATTCCTCCAGCGAATCGAAGAACCTCGGCTGCTTCTCCCGCGTCTGGCCGTCGCCCACGGCGTAGCGGACCCATACGGCCGAGGCGGGGATGGTTGCTGGTCCGGCCAGGTCGGAGACCTGGACCGAAAGCCCCCGGATCGGCTTGTCGTCACCCACGATCACCTGGCCGCAGAACGCCCCGTTGCGCACGCCCGTCAGCCGCACCGGGCTGGCCGGCGCGAACGGGTCGGGGTAGTCGGCCAGGAACACGGTCTGAATGACGCTCTGGTTCCACATCTTGAACCCGCGCCCCTTCAGTGGGCCGGTGTTGGGAGCGACCGCGGCGCCCGGCGCGGCGGCGAGCCGGATGTCTACAAGCCCAATCTTGGCCCAGAAGGTGTCGGTGTGAGGCGGATTGCATTCGGTCGAGGCCTTGGTCCGGCGCAGGAAGAACTTGCCATCGGTGGGCGCCCGATGGATGCCCACCGCCAGGACGTTGACTCCCTTGCGGAGCTTGGCGGCAGGGATCTTCAGGTCGGTCGCTTTGCGGACCCGCTTGGCCAGCCCTTCCGCCTGGTCCTTGGCATAGCGATAGTAGACGAAGCCCTCGGCCGTGTAGTAGCATTCGTCGGGATAGGGTTCCGCCAACGTATAGGGACCGATCTCGCCCCTGGGCATTGCCGCGCGCCCGACCTCTTCGCCGTTCAGGTAGACCACGGCGCCCCCGCGGAAGCCGAGCGACAGGCTCAGGTCGCCGGCACGCGCCGGGTCCCCGACCTCGAACAGCCCGCGCATCTGGATGAGCTTCCACCCGTCGTCGGTGGAGTTGTCGAGCATCGGGCCGCGGAGCCGGGCCCACGCGCTGTCGTCGAAGCCCGGCTTCATCCAGTCCGCAGGTGTCTCCGAGGGCAGCCGGACCGTCTCGACCTTCTCCACCGTGTACTTCTCGATTTGGCGTTTGTCGGGATTCTTGTCGAAGAACTCGCCGCCCCGCTCGACCTTGAACTGCGCGTGCTCGGCCTCGCCGGTGGGCAGAAGCACCTCGCGGGTCTCGCGCACGGTGCGGAACCGCCACAGGCTCCTGGTGTCCAGGATGACCGTGCCGGCCGTGGGTTCTTCGCCGGCGTCCGCCAAGATCCCGCAGCACGCGCAGCTCGCCGCCGCGAGGGTGGCGAGCAATCCCACACCTACCCGTCTTGCGTCCAGTCGCTCCATGGTTCTCCTTCTTCCATTGGGTCAATGCCTGGTCTTCGTGCCTGTCGGCAGCTCCAGGCGGATGGGCCGCAGCACTTCCACCTCAGTGGATTGCTCCTGCGCGCCCGGGAGCCGCCACTTCAGGCGGAGCAGCCCTGCCTCCACCTTGCTGAAGAGGGCCGCCGAGGCGCCGGCGACGACGTTCCACGCGCCCAGGCAGACATCCTCATCCCAGGCCGTCACGCACAGCGGCCCGGGATACCCTTGCCCCAGGGGCAGCACTGCGCGGCAGCTCAAGGGGGGCTGGCCGCGGTCGCGGCGGATGACCCACACGTCGCCGCCCGGCGCCACCACAGCCATGTCCAGCGCGCCGTCGCCATCGAGGTCCGCCACCAGGCCGGCCTCGATGCCCTTATGGGTCTCCGGCAGGCGCCCGCTCTCGGCCAGGTCCAGCTCGTGGGCGTGGCCGAAGCTGCGGAAGCCCCGGTTGAAGAAGAGCTGCGGCGCGCGGTCGGCGTAGGCGACGAACACGTCCTGGCGACCGTCGCTGTTGAAGTCGCACGTGTTGCCGCCGATGCCCTTGCCGTTGTAGACGTGCTCGATCTCGCCCGATTGGGCCATCGTTTCCTCGAACCTGCCGCCGCGGTTCTGCCATATGCGACAGGGGTTCTCGGAGACCGTCAGGACGTCCAGGAGGCCATCGGCATCGAAGTCGCCCAGAAAGGCCGCCCCGTGCTGGCCGCCCAACGCGACGGCGCAGTCGGCCGCCTTCTCGAACTGGCCGCCCTCCGTGCCCCGGAAGAGCAGGCTGCCCGTGGCGCACGGCCAGAGCACGTCCGGCCAGCCGTCGCCATCGAAGTCAGCCGCCAGGCAGCGCCCGGGCGCGCCCAGCTTAGCGATGTCCGCACCGGCAAGATCGAATGCCTTCGCGGGCCTGAGCGTGCCGTCCCTGGCCGGCACCAGGAGTGCCGGGCCTGACGGCCCGCTCCAGAGCAGCCCAGGCCGCTGCCGGTCCGTGCAGCCGAAGACGTCAAGCCCGAGGCAGCCTCCGGATGGCGCCTCCGTGACGGTCCTGGCGCCGAAGGCGCCGTCGGCCCCCTGGAGCCATAGGCGAAGCTGCTTGCCATCCCAGGAGGCGAGGTCGGTTCGCCCGCTGGCATCGAAGTCGCCCCATGCCCACGCCTGGCTCGCAGTTCCCAGCGTCGCCTTCCCGGTGGTGTCCTTGAGCTCCCTCGTTTCCGCGTCCCAGCGGAAGATACGGTCGCCGCCCTCCGAGGCGATGTATAGGGCCGGCGGCCCTTCCTGTGTCAACTCTACCGCCGCGGCGCCATGCGCCTTGCCGGGGACCTGCCCGATCCGCTGGTTCCCCTCAGCCCACCTGCAGCCGGCATTGACTGGCACCTGGGTCTCGGGGCGTTTCACGATCTGCTCGGCGAGGCGCACGAGCATGTCGCTCGCGCCAGCCCAGACGCCCTGCATATCGGTGTCCATCTTCTCGAATTCCCAGACGTCGTCCTTGCCGCGCTCGAAGATGAACCATCGGCCCAGTTCGTGCGTCACCGTCACGTGCAGGCTGCCTTTGCCCTGCCGCGTCGAGGCGAAGACGATGGGGCTGCCGCCCACCCGCTTGAGCAGCGACCGGAGCAGCTCGGCCTGGTCCTCGAAGGCGCTCGTCGTCAGGTCGAGGAGCGGCGCCCGCTTGGGCATCTCGCCCTTGACGGCCTTCACCGCCTCCGTCTGGGCTAGCCCTTTGGCGTCGAGCGATTTCACCTTCAATACGAGGAATGTGTCGGACTCCTGGACCAGATGCCTGGGCGTGAACTTGGGGTTGATCAGGCCGCAAACCGGCCCCGCCGACCCGAACAGCATCCAGAGCGCCAGGAGCGGACCGCTGCGCCTCCCCAGCACGCCCAGGCTCCACCATTGCCTCGGGCATCTACTCATCGTGTGCATCGTCATTTCCCGCTCGATGCAGGTTCGTGCCTCGCACTCCTGGGCGCCCTCTCGGATCATCTCGAAGCGAACGACGGGCGCCCCCCGTCTGGTCCCGGCGCCAGCACCAACAGGGGGACCGCCAGGCGTCGTGCCGCCGTGCTGCGCACGGGCTTCTCCTCGTCCTGCACGTCCCGCCGCGTGGGCCACTCCCTGTGCTTCGGCCGCCACGTTCCTATCCGCTCCTCACGCGGACGCGGCCCCCAAGTCTACGCAGCTCGCATCGGCGTGTCGAGAGTGAGCGAGCCGAAGGAGTGGTAGCACACGGCCCGAAGGCCCAGCTCGCGGCAGACGGGGAAGAGTCGCGCCACCTGGTCCTGGCACTCGCGCTCGTGCCGCAGGCCATAGCCCTTCCACCAGTTGAACCACACCTGGTTGTATCCCTGGCGGGCGAGGTGCGCGAGGAACGTGCGGGAGCGTTTGAAGTCGTAGACGAGCCGCTGGTTGTCGCCCACACTGCCCCGCATCCGCTCGAAGTAGAGCGGCTCCCACATCCCGAACACCCGAATCCCCTCCCGAAACACCCACTCCGCGCTCTTCTGGGGTCCTGCCACGCCGGTTCTCCTCTCGCCGCCATTCTAGCACAGGGGCGAGGCGCCGCAAGTGGCCTGATGGTCATCCGGGGGCAACTTGCCCCCCACACCTCGGTCCGCAGAAGAGCGCTCCACATTCGCTTGGGTGTGGTGCAGGCGTCCCGCCTGCAAGGGCCGAACTGGCAGGCAAGATGCCTGCCCCACCCGATGCACTGGAACACCTGATGGCCGTGCGCTATAATGCCTAATGAGGAGAAGGCCATGGGCCGAACCCATGTCGATGTCGAGATCGAGAACTTCGCCGACACCGTCCTCCGCAAGGCCGCGGGCAACGGCCACAAGAGGGTGCGGAGGGTGACCATTCGCGCCCTCGCCGACACCGGCTCGGCGCTGCTGTGCCTCCACCGCGACACCATCCGCAGGCTCGGGCTCACCCACTTCCAGTCCGCTCGCGTGCGCACCGCCAGCGGGGAGGTGGACCGCCGCATCTACGGAACCGCGCGCATCACGATCCTGGGCCGCCAGTGCTCCGCCGACGTCATGGAAATCCCCGACGACGTCTCGCCCCTCGTCGGTTACATCCCCCTGGAGGCCCTCGACCTCGTTGTTGACCCCAGGAAGCGCAAGGTCGTCCGCAACCCCGAGAGCGGCGGCAAGTACACGCTCGACCTCCTCTAGCCTCGCCGTGTCAAGCCAAGGAGCCGATCCTCGCGACCTGCCCCGGCCTTGACCCCGCCGCCTTCAGGATTTGCCAAGTCGGGCCAAAGTGTAGAATGTAGATCCGACCCCCGGGCTCCATGGGTGAAATGAGGAGGAATGAGCCATGTCGAACATTGCGACCTTCGAACTCTCATGCTTGGAGGGCATTCCGGACGCCTTGCGAAAAGCAGAGCAGGAGATCGGGGACGGCTTTTGGTGGCGTGGTCAGAGCGACGTCGAGTGGCATCTTGTGCCTGGCGCACACCGAGATCCCTACAAGGGTTTTGAGAGGGATCTTTACGCTCAGTTTCGCCGCCTAGCCCGGTCCAGGAGCGATGCTTTTCCTCAGGGTGATGATCCGAGAGACTGGCTGCCTCTTGCTCAGCACCACCGCCTTCCCACGCGGCTGCTTGACTGGTCCAGGTCACCGCTCGTGGCCCTCTACTTCGCTTTGTCTGCGGAGGAGCCGGGCCAAGAACAGAGTCCCGCAGCACTTTGGGCATTGAATCCCAGTGGGCTGAACAAAAACCAGATCGGTGTCGACAAGGTTGCCCTCCTGCGCGAGCCAAGCATCTTGCCGTTGTTTGCTCCTCTGGAAGGAGCGCCTGTTGGAAGCGGGGTGGCAGACAAGATCGTGGCAGTCTTCGCCAATGAGACGCATCTACGCATGATGGTCCAACAGGGAGAGATGACACTTCACGGCACAGACGATGGGATTGACCAGTTGCCAGGCGCACAGGATTTCGTCGTGAAGTTCATGATTCCTACAAGCCACAGACAGCAGCTGTGGGCTCAATTGCTGGCTCTCCGGG
>VGYV01000108.1 GCA_016872855.1 Planctomycetota bacterium | reverse complement strand
CCGAGGGCGGCCATGTGCTCGCGGAGTTCCTGGGCGATGAAGCGCATGAAGTTCATCACGTGCTCGGGCTTGCCGGCGAACCGTGCGCGGAGCGCGGGGTCCTGGGTAGCCACGCCGACGGAGCAGGTGTTGAGGTGGCACTTCCGGAGCATGATGCAGCCGAGGGTGACGAGGGCGATGGTGCCGAAGCCGAACTCCTCGGCGCCGAGGAGAGCGGCGACGGCGAGGTCGCGGCCCGTGCGGAGCTGGCCGTCCACCTGCACGCGGATGCGGTCGCGGAGGCGGTTGGCTACGAGGGTCTGCTGGGTCTCAGCCAGGCCGAGTTCCCAGGGGAGGCCCGTGTGCTTGATGGCGGTCAGCGGCGAGGCGCCCGTGCCGCCGTCGTGGCCCGAGATGAGCACCATGTCGGCCTTGGCCTTTGCCACGCCGGCCGCCACCGTGCCCACGCCAGCCTCAGAGACGAGCTTCACGCTCACCCGCGCCTGCGGGTTGGCCACTTTGAGGTCGTAGATGAGCTGCTTGATGTCCTCGATGGAATAGATGTCGTGGTGCGGCGGGGGCGAGATGAGCGTGACGCCTGGGGTGGTGTGGCGGACGCGGGCGATGTCCTTCGAGACCTTGTGGCCTGGGAGCTGGCCGCCCTCGCCTGGCTTGGCGCCCTGGGCGATCTTGATCTGAAGCTCGCGGGCGCTGGTGAGGTATTCGATGGTGACGCCGAAGCGGCCGCTGGCTACCTGCTTCGTGTGGGAGTTAGCGTCGTCGCCGTTGGCGCGGGGAACGCAGCGGTCGGGGTCTTCGCCACCCTCGCCGCTGTTGCTGGCCGCGCCGAGGCGGTTCATCGCTATCGCAAGGGTCTCGTGAGCCTCCTGGCTGATCGAGCCGAAGGACATTGCGCCCGTGGTGAAGCGGCGGACGATGCTCTCGACGGGCTCGACCTCCTCGATGGGCACAGGCGCCGTGACCTTGAAGCGCAGGAGGCTGCGGAGCGTGACCTCGGCGGCCGACTGCTCGTCCATCACGCTGGAATACTGCTTGAATGCCTGGTAGTTGCCCGTGCGGACGGCATGCTGGAGGAGGTAGATGGCCTCGGGGCAAAGCCGGTGCTTCTCGCCGTCGAGGCGGAGGTGGTAGACGCCGCCCACATCAAGGAGCCGAGGCGGTTCGCCCTGGGGCGGGAACGCGCGGCGGTGGCGGGCGTTGGCCTCGGCGGCAAGCTCCTCCAGGCCGATGCCGCCGACTCGCGACACGGTGCCCGTGAGGTAGCGGTCCACCAGCTCGCGTCCGAGGCCCACGGCCTCGAAGATTTGCGAGCCCTGGAAGCTGCGGATGGTGGAGATGCCCATGCGGCTGAAGGTCTTCAGGAGGCCCTTCTTGATGGCGGTGATGTAGTTGTCGAGGGCTTGTTCGGGGCTGACGGGCGCCTCCAGAAGGCCCTCCTCGGCGAGCTGGCGGGCGGTGGCAAAGGCCAGGTAGGGGCAGATGGCGCTCACGCCATAGGCGATGAGGAGCGCGAAGTGGATGACCTCGCGGGCCTCCCCCGTCTCCACGATGATGCCGGCCGAGCCGCGGATGCCCTTGCGGATGAGGTGGTGGTGCAGCCCGGCGGCGGCGAGAAGGACAGGGATGGGCGCGTGGGCGGCGTCCACACCGCGGTCGGTCAGGACCAAAACGGTCGCTCCGTCGGCAACGAGTTGCTCGGCCTGAGCGAACAGGCTGTCCATAGCCGCCTCCAACGCCTTGCCGTCGCCGCCTGCGGGGAAGAGGATGTCGAGGTCGCGGACGCGGAAAAAGACTCCTGGAGTCTTTTCTCCGCCTTCGGGCGCTTCGCGGAAAAGACTCCTGGAGTCTTTTTCCGCGCCTCGCAGCCGCAGCATGTCCTCGGGGATAAGGACCGGGTGAGGGAGCTTGAGTTGGCGGCAGTGCTGAGGCGTTTCGTCGAGGAGGTTGCGCTGGCGGCCAACGAAGCTCATGAGCGACATCACCAGCTCCTCACGCAGCGGGTCAATCGGCGGATTCGTCACCTGCGCGAAGAGCTGCTTGAAGTAGGCGAAGAAGAGCTGGGGGCGGGAGGAGAGGACGGCGAGGGCGGCGTCGTTGCCCATCGAGCCGACGGCTTCCTGGCCGTGGGAGGCCATCGGGGAGATGACCATCTTGAGTTCTTCCTCGGAGTAGCCGAAGGCGTGCTGGCGTTGGCGGAGCACCTTCGGGTCCTCGGCGGGCGGCTCCGCGGGCGCCAGGAGGCCGCGAAGCTCGATCCTGTTGTCCTTGACCCAGTGGCGGTAGGGCCGCTGGCGGGTGATGCGGGATTTGATCTCGTTGTCGGGGATGATGCGGTGCTGCTGAAGGTCCACCAGGAGCATTCGGCCTGGCTGAAGGCGCCCCCGGCTCTGGATGCGGTCGGGCGGAATCTCCAGGGCGCCCGTCTCAGAGGCCAGGACGACCAGCCCGTCGCGCGTCACAGTGTAGCGTGCGGGGCGGAGGCCGTTGCGGTCGAGCGTGGCGCCGATGTAGCGGCCGTCGGTGAAGGCCAGGGCGGCCGGGCCGTCCCACGGCTCCATGATGGCGGCGTGGAACTCGTAGAAGGCGCGCTGGTCTTCGCCGAGGGTGAACTTGGCGCCCCAGGCCTCTGGCACGAGCATCATCATGGCGTGTGGGAGCGAGCGGCCGCCGAGGACGAGCAGTTCGAGGGCGTTGTCGAGCATCGCCGAGTCGCTCCCGCGCTCGTCAATCACGGGCTTGAGCTTCTCGATGTCGGCGCCGAACGCCTCGCTGGCCAGCATCGCCTCGCGCGCCCGCATGCGGTTCACGTTGCCGCGCAGGGTGTTGATCTCGCCGTTGTGGGCCAGCATGCGGAAGGGCTGGGCGAGCCGCCAGCTCGGGAAGGTGTTGGTGCTGTAGCGCTGGTGGAGGAGGGCGAAGGGGCTGGCGAAGGCCGGGTCGCACAGGTCGGGGTAGAAAACGGGCATTTGTGTGCCGACGAGCATGCCCTTGTAGACGACTGTGCGGCTGGAGAGGCTGGCGATGTAGAAGGGCCCGGCGTCGTCGCCCCCTCGACTTCGCTCGGGGCAGGCCCAGGAGGCGGCCTCGCGCTCGGCGAGGCGGCGGATGACGTAGAGCTTGCGCTCGAAGGCGTCGCGGGGCACGAAGCCGCGTGCGAGGAAGAGCTGGCGGATGGTGGGCACGGTGGCGCGTGCGAACTCGCCGAGGGGCTGGGGGTTGGTCGGCACGTCGCGCCAGCCGAGCACCTGGCAGCCCTCGGCGCGGGCGATGCGCTCCAGGGCGCTCATCGCCCGCTCGGCCTGCCCGCGGTCGGGCGGGAGGAAGACCATGCCGATGGCATAGCTGCCCGGCTCTGGCAGGTGGAAGCCCTCGGCCGGGCAGTCGGCCCGGAAGAAGGCGTCGGGGATCTGCACCAGGATGCCGGCGCCGTCGCTCGTTGCTTTGTCGCCTCCCACAGCGCCGCGGTGCTCGAGGTTCACGAGGATCTGGATTGCGTCGGCGACGATCTGGTGGTGCGGCTGGCCGTCGAGGCGCGCGATGAAGCCCACGCCGCAGCTACCGTGCTCGAAGGCCGGGTCGTAGAGGCCGAAGGGCTTGGGGCGGCGCACCGCCTCGGTGATCCTGGCGGCATTGCCCGCCAAGTCGCCAACCGTGGGGTTGATCTGTGCCAAAGCGATTCGAAGGGTTGCCATAGGCACTTCCCTCGCGGCTGTGGCTGCGACCCCCTCTCCCTCGGGGAGAGGGCCGGGGTGAGGGTGCTTCGCGGAACCATCGCCCCACGCTCCAAGCACCCTCACCCTAACCCTCTCCCCAAGGGAGAGGGAACAAGAGGCTCGGCTCAACTGTCATAGTACAGGTGGAACTCGTAGGGCACCGGCCGCAGCCGGATCGGGTCAATCTCCTTGTCCTTCTTCCACGCCACCCAGGCCTCGACGAGGTCATCGGTGAACACGTTTCCGGCGAGGAGGAACTCGTGGTCGGCCTCGAGGGCCGCGATGGCCTCGGGGAGGCTGCCAGGGGTCTTCCGCGTGTCGGCCAGCTCCTCGGGCGTCATCTCGTAGATGTCCCGGTCCAGCGGCTCGCCGGGGTCAATCTTGTGCTTGATCCCGTCAATGGCCGCCATGAGGATGGCGGGGAAGGTGAGATAGGGGTTGCAGCTCGGGTCGGGGCAGCGGAACTCCACGCGCTTGGCCTTGGGGCTGGAGGAGTACATGGGGATGCGACAGCTTGCCGAGCGGTTGCGGGCGCTCATGCACAGGTTCACGGGGGCCTCGAAGCCGGGCACCAGGCGGCGATACGAGTTGGTCGTCGGCGCGGCGAAGGCCAGGATGGCCGGGGCGTGCCGCAGGATGCCGCCGATGGCGTGGAGCGCGAGGTCGCTGAGGCCCGCGTAGCCCTTGCCTGCGAAGAGCGGCTTGCCGCCCTTCCACAGGCTGAAGTGCGTGTGCATCCCGCTACCGTTGTCCTCGAAGATCGGCTTGGGCATGAACGTCACGGTCTTCCCGTGCCGCCGCGCGACGTTCTTGCAGATGTACTTGTACCACATGAGCTGGTCGGCCATCTTCAGCAGCGGCGCGAAGCGCATGTCGATCTCGCTCTGGCCGGCCGTGGCTACCTCGTGGTGGTGGGCCTCGACCACGATGCCCACCTTCTTCATCTCCTCGACCATCTCGCCGCGGAGGTCGTGATACGTGTCGGTGGGGCTGACGGGGAAGTAACCGCCCTTGAAGCTCGGCTTGTAGCCCAGGTTCGGCTCCTCGAACCGCGCGGAGTTCCACGCCCCCTCCACCGAGTCGATCTTGTACATCGCCGTGTTCTGGCTCTGCTCGAAGCGCACCTCGTCGAAGATGAAGAACTCCGGCTCCGGGCCGCAGTAGGCCGTGTCCGCGATGCCCGTGCTCTTCAGGAACGCCTCGGCCTTGCGCGCGACGAACCGCGGGTCGCGCGTGTAGTCCTCTCTCGTCACCGGGTCCACGATGTTCGCAATCACGCTCACGGTCGGCTTGGCGAAGAAGGGGTCCAGAACCGCCGTGTGTGGGTCGGGAATCGCCAGCATGTCCGACATGTGGATGCCCTGCCAGCCCCGAATCGAGGAGCCGTCGAACCCCAGCCCCTCCGTGAACGTCCCCTCGTCCAGCACGTCAATCGGGAACGAGCAGTGCTGCCATGTCCCCAGCAGGTCCACGAACTTCAGGTCCATCATCTCCGACTTGTTTTTCCTCATGAACTCGAGGAACTGCTTCGGCGTCATCACATCTCTCCTGAAGTGCACGCCTGTCGAACCCTCAGGGGTCAGGGCGCCGGTGCCGGCTCCGCGCCCTTCTGCCCCCCAACACTCACGGCTCGATACTGGCCCTAGCAATTCCTGTGCCAGCGTCCGGCGTCCCGTCATAACCAATAAAGGCAAAGCAACTTACGCCAATGCCTGCCGAGTGGCCACCCGCCGCAAAGCTACCATACGGTATCCTCGGTCGGGACCACGGATACGGTACGGTAGCCCCTGCCGACGCTCTGCGCACCGGGCTTGAAACAGCGGCAAGCATTGCCCAGCACCCGCCAGGCGGCGCCCAGCACCAGCTCCGTCTTCCCGCCCGGCGCGTCCACCAGGCAGGGGGTGGACCACGACTCCTTGAATCCCCCGACGCGCCAAGCCTCCTTGCCCGTGTCGCGGCGGAGGGCCACGAGGGCGCCGCTTTCGGAATACGCGTTGACGATGCCCAGGTCTTTGTGGAGCACGGGCGACGTGGCGGAGCCCCAGGATTGAATGCCCGCCCCCACGTCGGCGTGCCAGAGCTGCTTCCCCTCGTGCGAGAAGGCGAAGACGCCCGACTTGCCGAGGGAGACGTAGAGGCGTTCCGCATCGGCCGCGGGCGTGTTCGAGGCATAGCCGTGGCCGCCCACGCGGTGCCCCTGGGCCGACTGCTCGGGCTGGGCGGCCGCGATGTCCTTCTGCCACAGCACCTTGCCGTCGCTCAGGCCCAGGCACAGCACGTGGCGCTTCAGGTCGCCCAGCTCGCCGCCGCGCACGTGGCGGACGGCGTAGCCGCTGTAGCACGTCACGAACACCCGCTCGCCCATCACCACGGGGCTGGACGCCCCCGCGCCTGGGAGCGGCGCCTTCCACAGGAGGCCCTTCTCCGCGCCCCACTCCACGGGCGGCTTGGCCTCCGCGCTCACGCCGCGCCCGCCTGGCCCGCGGAACCCCGGCCAATCGCCGCCTGCAGCCAGCGGGACCGACGACCCGGCCACCAGCGCAACGCACGCAGCCCACGACGGACAACGCTGTGTCATGCAGCCTTTCCTTCCGTCTCTATCTTGCCTGCTTGACGCGGAGCAGCTCGCCGTCGCCAGGGGCGAGGTTCAGCCTCAAGACCCGTTGTGCGTCGCCTTGCTCGACATCGAGCGGCCGCCACTTGGCCGACTTGCGGTCGAGCAGTTCCAGGGCGACGTTCTCCCTGAGCCGCAACGTCAGCTCACGCGGCTTGTCCACGCCGTGGTTCACGGGCATCAGGTAGCGGTTCTTCTGCTCGTCGTGGAACACGCCGACGAGGAAGGATTCGCCCTCCGGCTGGAACCAGAGGTCCGCGGGCGCCTTCTCCGCACCCATCGGCAGCGTCGCATCGGTGTGGTAGACGGCCTGATTCGTCAGCCCCAGGAGCACGGGGCCAATCGCCTTCAGCTCAAACGCGACCTCCGACACGGCCTTCCCCGCATCGCTGAGGCCGAACACCGGCTTGCCGTCCTCAAGGGCCGCGTTGCGATCCTTGTCCATCTTGCACGTGACGAACCAGGGCGGCCAGAAGTGGAACGCCTGGACCCCGTAGGCCAGGGCCACGTACATGGACTGGCGGATTTTCTCGGGCGGGTTGTTGGAGCCGAGGCAGCGCATCTGCGGGATGCCGTGCTTGGCGGCCAGGTCGCGGAACATGCGCAGGTACAGGTAGTACCGCTCGGGGTGGTTCTTGTGCCACCAGTGGTAGTGGTAGTAGTCGAGCACCATCGGCTTCACCACTTCGGCGAACTCGGGGAACTGGTTGTACTCGGCGCGGTTGATGAACAGCGTAGGGTGGTTCGGGTCGGCGGCTTCGAACGCGCGGGCGATCTGCGCGAAGCCGGGAAAGGCCGAGCGGGTGCGGCGGTCCGAGATGAAGTAGCCGAGCACGGCCGGGTCGTCCTTCAGCTTGGGAGCGGCCTGGAGCATCTTGTTGATGTCGTTGCTGCCCAGGCGCACCATGAGGCCGGCCGTGCGGCAGACGTCCAGCTTATCCATCTCGGCCTCGACGCAGTTGAAGCCCTTGCTCGCCGTGTACCGCGCCAGCGCCAGTTGGTGCTCGGGCTCGTTGGGGAAATCGGCATAGACGATCACCATGATCTCGGGGAACCGATACTTGGGGCGCTTGGCGCCCTCGGCCGGCTCGCCCTTGCCTTCGCCGCGGCCGGCCGGCACCAACGACGCAAGCAAGAGCAGGAGGCAAAGCGAAGCGTGCCAACACCCCATACCGGTCCCCTGCGCTCCTGGCCTCGGCGGCGACATGGCTTCCCAGTTCATCCTTATCAGCCACGCGGATAGGGCGGAAGCTCGAGCCTGTCCATCCTTCGGATGACGGCCCAGCACTTCCTGCACGTCACGGCCTGCTGATTCTCTGTGGCAATGCCCTCGGCCTCTGCGCGGTGAGCGGCTTCGCGGTCACGGGGATTGCAGGCGACCATCCCGTCCTCATTCAGGAAATGCAGGGCCCGCGCCCTGCGCTTCGCTCGGTTCCGCCGAAGCTCCGTGGGCATCGTCGTTATCCTCACCCAGATCGTACCCATTGGCGCACTCAGATGCAAGTGCGAGGTCCGCATTTCCCGCCCTGCGGGCCGGCCGTGTCACTGGGTTAGTGCCATCCGCCACTGTCCACTATGTCCGAGGGGAGTGGCAGGTGCCGGGAACCACGCCGCCGGCGCCTTCCGTGTTGCCGTTCGGCAACGTCCAGCAGGGGGCCATGCCGTCCTGTCTCCTGCGTAACTCCTTGGTCGAAAATGCTTTACGCTCTCGATCTACCATGTTGCGTGCTGGCAACGTGCCCCGGTGCGCGCACAACGTATCCTCAAGCGCTGCCTTGGCTTAGATATGCTGCTGCCTAGCAACGTGCCCGATGCGTGGGGCCGCCCTGCACGATAGCGCCAGCCCGGGTCATCTCGACCCAAGTGATTCGCTGGGCGATAGATAGGGCAAGCTGAATGGACCGGCCCGGTGGCCCTGTCCGCTGCCGGCGGACAGGCATGGCCGGGGGGCCTTGCGGCGGGCTGGCGCCGTGGTTCTGGCGCCACATGTTCTTGGGGCCTTGATACTAACAGCGAATCCGCCGTGGTGAGCTGGCCGGCACAGTTCTTGCCGTTATACCATGTGCTTTTCGGTGCGGGTTCCGAGTGCCGGGCGGAAGAGGAGAGTCCCAGATGACCATCGGGCGGGTTCTTGCGGGGGCGGTTTGCTTGGTGGCGGCCGCGCTTGTGCCAGTGCTGGTGGCGCACGCTCAGCCGCTGATGAGAGCGGAGGACATGGGGCTGGTTGTCGAGCCGCGCCGAATCTCCGATGGCCTCTGGTTCCTGGCATCGGGGCCTTCGCCGAGCAACTTGCACGTTGTGGCCCCGGCGAACGTCAACGCGGCGGATACCACCAACACCGACCAGATCTGGGGCGGGACGCCGGCGAACCTCACGGGCGCCGGGCTGACCGTGGGCGTCTGGGATGGGGGCGCCGTGCGCGCTACGCACCAGGAATTTGGCGGCCGCGTCACCGTTGTAGATGCTGTATCCCTGAGCGACCACTCGACCCACGTGGCCGGCACCATCGGCGCGGCCGGCGTCAGCCCCGCCGCGCGGGGCATGGCCAGCCTGGTCAACATCCGCAGCCGCGACTGGGCGAACGATACCGTTGAGATGGCCGCCGACGCGGGGCTCCTCGTCGCGTCGAATCACTCCTACTCGTTCATTCGGGGCTGGGTGGTCCTCATCTGGGGCGGCGACCCCGTGGACACGTGGTATGCCGACCGGACCTTGTACGCCGTCGAGGACCCCTATTTCGGCAAGTACGACAGCAATTCGCAAGCCCTTGACCAAGTGCTCTACAACAACCCCAGCCTCTTGAGCGTCTGGGCCGCCAGCAACGACCGAGGCGATTACCGCCAGGGCTTTTCGCCCCCTGGCTTGTCCGGCTGGTATGCCACCTACCTGTCCGGGGGCTCGGGTGGCCCAGGTTGGTACTACGTCAACCCGTCTTTCTACCCCTATCCACCCAGTGATGGCAACGCCGGAACAGGCTACGACTGCCTCCCCCAGGGGCAGGTCGCAAAGAACAGCCTCGCCATCGGCGCGATCTCTGACATCACGGTTGACCCCTACAACATCGGCAGCGTCGCCATGCCAAGCTACTCCTCCTGGGGGCCGACGGACGACGGCCGCGTGAAGCCCGACCTCGTGGCCAACGGCACCTCGCTCACGTCGGCCCTCTCCGGGAGCGACGCCGCCTACGGCGTGTATTCCGGCACTTCCATGGCCGCGCCGAACGTCACCGGCACCGCCGCTCTCCTTGTCGAGTACTACCAGAAGCTCTTCGGCACACAGCCGCGGTCGGCCACGACCAAGGCCCTCCTCATCCATACCGCCTTTGACGCCGGGAACCCCGGCCCAGACTACGCCTACGGATGGGGCATCGCGGACGCCGCGGCGGCGGCCTTGCTGCTCGGCAACGCCGCGGCTGGCGGCACGAGCCCCGTGACAATCATCCAGGAGGGCACCTATACTGGGACGCCGGTGGTTTTCACAATTCAGACCGATGGCGCCGCGCCATTCAAGGTCACTCTCTCCTGGACCGATCCCACGCCCGGCAGCCTCCCCGGCGCCGGCCTTGACGACGGCACGATCGTGTTGGTCAGCGACCTCGACCTCTGGGTCACTGGGCCCGGCGGGACCTACTACCCGTGGACCCTGGACCGGCTCAACCCGGCCAACCCCGCGGTCCGGATGACCGGGAACCACGTTGACAACGTCGAGCAGGTCTTGATCGACGACCCCGCCGTTGGCTGGTACTCGATCTACATCGGCCACACGGGCCTGGGCTTCGAGCAGGACTACTCCCTGATCGTCACCTACTCCGTCCCTGAGCCGACGACCCTCTGGCTACTCGCCCTCGCCGGGCTCGGTCTCGTGCGTCGGGTCGCGCGGCGCAAGAAGTAGGCCGGTTCCCACCTCAATGTGGTCTGTGGCCGCAACCAAAGGGGCAGAACCCAGGTTGGGGACGCTAGCGCTGGCTTCGGCTCCACTTGCGCCAGATGGCGGCGTCGGAGAGCATCTTGATGAAGACGCCGCCGATGACGGGGCGGGCCTGGAAGCCGCGGTGCTTGGCGTCGAGGGTCCAATACCAGTCGGTGAGCGGGACCCGCTGGGGCGTGGCACTGACGAAGGCGTAGACGGGCTTCATCAGGGCCTCCCAGTCGGCGGGAGTCTCGGCGAGGGTGGCGGTCCAGACCTCCCAGTCGGTCTTCGTGTAGGTCTGGCGGTTGTCGAGCGGGAGGCCGAAGGGGTTGAGCTTGGTCTTGTAGTAGGCGATCTCCTTGCGGGCGACCTCGGGGGGGAAAAGGTTGAGGCCGAGAATCCTGTCCCACACGAGGTTGTACTTCTGGCTCCAGGTGCCCGGCTTGTCGAAGGCCAGGCGGTAGTGGTCGCCATCGTCAGCCAGCTTCACCCACTCCTTGGCGAATGATTCGGCGAGCTTGCGGTAGTCCTGGGCTTCTTTCTTCAGCAGTTGTGGGCGGCGTGTCCCCACGCCGCGATCATCGGCCTCGCGGGACGAGGACGTCCCGCCCACAACATCAGCAGCAGCGGCGTCGCAGAGCTTGGCGTAGGCGGCGAGGGCGACGATGGCCTTGAGGGAGAGGTTGGCGTTGTGGGCGAGGTGGCCGGCGAAGTCGTCGGTGCAGAGCTGGTTCTCGGGGTCGAGGCCCTTGGCCTTGAGATACCCCGCCCAGCGCCGGAGCTGGGGCCAGTAGCGCTGGGCGTAGGCGGTGTTGCCATCGAGCTGGGCGATGAGGGCGGCGAGGATGAGGAGGTTGCCGCTCTCCTCGACGGGCATCTGGTTGGCCTCGGTCCTCTCGCCGCCGCCGTAGACCTGGCCGTTGGCCTTGGGGTAGGTGCCGAGGTCGTGGGGGGCGAAGGGGAACTTCCAGCGGTCAGCCGAGTCCAGGATGGCGATGAACGCCGACGTGTCAACGAAGACGCTCACTCCTCGTATGCCTCCGCAAGATAATCGTCGTGGCGTTCCGCCAGATCGCCGAGGCCCGAGTTGAACTTGCCGACCACCTCGAGGGCGCGGCGTATCGTCTCCGGGTCGCGCCGGCCGCGGGCCGAGCGCAGAACCTCCTCGATCCCCTTCTTGACAAGCTCGGCCACGGGCACATTGCGAATCCTGGCCAACTCCTCCAGAGCGGCCCTTTGCTCATCGGCCAGAGTAACCTCGATCTGAGCCATCGTCGTACCTCCAGTGCCAGCTTCTCCCTGCGCTCATCATGCCGCGTCCCACACCGGAAGTCAAACGCTCTCCTCTGCCCTTTACCCGCGCGGGCTTTGGCGCTGCGATGTGTTCTGCGCTCCCCCGGCTGAAACGCCTACAGCCGCCACGGGGCGCGAAGGGCCTTGGAGAGGTGAGCATTCGCGTCGGCGTCGCCGAGGAACCGCTCGGCGGCGGGGTCCCAGCGGAGCTTCCGGCCGCCCGTCAGCACCGCGATGTGGGCGAGGTGGCAGAGGCCCGTCGCACGGTGCGCCGCCTCGGCGGGCGCAGCCGTCCGCTCCCGCGTCCTCACGCAATGCACGAAGTCGGGGACGTGCCCCCGCGGCCGCCGCAGCCGAACCTCGTGCGGCTTGATGACTGATGTCATCAGCGACTTCGGTTCAGCCGAAATCCCGTTGCACAGAGCGTTCACCTTCCCCTCAGTCCCCTCGAAGATCACCCCCATCGGGAAAGCGCGGTGGTCGTCGTAGATGAACTTAAGCCCATTGGCGAACGTCATCTCCACGTGCCATTCCACCGCCGTGTCGGCCATGCCGTCCTTCGGGATCACTCCATGCCCCTCGATCTCCACGGGGCCGGTGTCGTCCGTGCCCATGCCCCACTGGGCCACGTCGGTGAAGTGGACCCCCTGCCCCGAGATGAAGCCAATCGTGTAGTCCGCGATCCAGTACCAGTGCGGCGTCCGCACGCGGCGGGGCGAATACGGCACGAATGGGGCGGGGCCAAGCCACAGGTCGTAGTCGAAGCCCTGGGGCACGGGCGCCGGCGGCTCGTTCGGCGCGGGATGGCTCGGCTCTGACGAGACGCGCACTCGCTTCAGCTCACCGATCCGCCCGTTCCGCACCAGCTCGCAGGCGAAGGCGAAGTTCCCCTCGCTCCGCCGCTGCGTGCCGTGCTGGAACACCCGCCCGTAGCGCCGCATCGCGTCGCAGATCGCCCGCCCCTCGGCAATCGTGAGGCTGAGCGGCTTCTCGCAGAAGACGTCCTTCCCCGCCTTCGCCGCCGCGATGCAAATGACGGCGTGCCAGTGGTCGGGCGTGCACACCGACACCGCGTCAACGTCCCCGCGGTCGAGCAGTTCGCGGAAATCGTTGTAGGCCGCGCAGCCCTTGTATGTGCCCTTCGCCATCAACTCCGAATAATGCTGCTCCGCCATGCTCCGAGCCGCATCGCGTCGGCTCTCCTGCGGGTCGCACACGGCCACCACCTGGCTCGCGTGCAGCAACGTCTTCAGGTTATCCGTCCCGCGCCCGCCGACCCCGATGCAGCCCACGTTCACCCGGTCGCTGGGGGCCGGCCGCCCGTCGGCCCCGAGGGCCGCCGCGCGGATGACCAGCGGCGTAGCCATCCCCGCGCCCGCCATTTTGAAAAGCCCCCGCCGCGTGATGAACTGCCTCATAGGAGTTCCCCAGGGATGTTGCTCTGTTCCGCGCCCCTGCCGGTCTTGTAGCCCGCGAACGCAGGCGACCCGGCCGTAGCCCAGGGCGACCGAAGGGAGCCCTGGGAACGCCGTGGCCACCCCACCAAAGCCCCCGAAGGGGGCGCTTCTCGGCGGTTGAATCGCCCCCTTCGGGGGCTCCTGCACGGGGGGGCCCCCGTCCCCAGGGCTCCCTTCGGTCGCCCTGGGCTATGGCCCGGTCGCCCCCATTCGGGGGCTGCGGAGGGGCCGGAGGAGAAGGTGTGGCCAGCGGCCATCTCCCCACCCGTGGGCCGCACGCGAATCTTGATCGGCGGGGACGTGAGGGTGCCGGTCCAGCACCCCTTGCTACCCTCGCCGGGCTTCACCGAGTAGGTGCAGGTGATTTCGTAGGGGCCGGGCTGTTTGAGGGCGCCCCAGCGGTTCAGCCGCACGACGTGAATGCAGGTCTCGCGGGCTTGGAGAGTGCGCGGGCGAGGCCCGTCGGACTCATCCATCTCCCCAAGCGGCTTGGCCAGCTCCCGCTTGCTCCCGTCGGGCAGCGTCATCGAGAACCGCGTGTGAGGCCAGTAGTCGTAGATGTTCAGGCGATGCTGGAGAAGCGTGATCGGCTCCTTGCCGACGTTCTGGATGCAGATTTCGATGGCGGCCTCGCCGCCGGCCTCGACCTCGCTCTCGCGTGCGCGGAGGCCCATGCGAAGGCCCCCGACGGGTTTGCCCCACGCCTCAGGCAGCGGGATGCTCTCGCGCAGCTTAGCCTCAAGCCCGTCGCTGTGCTCCCAGAGGGTGCCGACGGGCAGCAGGCGATGGTAGCGCGGCACGCCCACGCCGTCGCTCTCTGTCCGCAGGAAGGCCAGGCAGAGCGCGCCCGGGCCGCCGGGCGACGGCAGCGGCCCGCCCTCGACCGTCAAGAGCCCGGCCGCGCTCCCCTTGAGGGTCCGCACGACCTCCAGGCCCGCCCCGCCAACCACCTTGGCCACCACGATCTCGTCGGCCCCCGCCGCGCACGCGAGCCGCAGCGCAACGCCTGCTGCCGTCTTGAGGGCCGGACAAGGCGCGAGCGGCGTCTCGCCGTCATCGCTCACGAGCGCAAAGTGCTCGCGCCCCACCAGGTCCAGCGTCAGGTCCCCGCCCCCCTTCAGCACGAACCGCAGGACAGGCGACCTCGGCCCGAACGGGGTCTCCTCGGCGTCCTCCGCCGAATCAAGTGCCGCGACGATCTGCCCCCAGAGTTGCCGCGGCACCGGCAACCGCACCCTCCCCCCACCCGACAGCGCCTCCACCCGCGCCAGGTCCCCCACCCCGAACCCCCAGCGCGTCACCTTGTCCACAGGCCTCGGCGCCTCGGCCCGCCGCGTCACACACCCCGCCGCTGAGAGGACGACGAGTAAGGTGATAGCTCTAGCCATCAGAAGGCTCCATAACCTCTCCCCTGGGGAGAGGTCGCCCGCCTCGGGCGGGTGAGGGTGCCTCTTGCGCTGCCCGCGGCCAGGCAAGCACCCTCACCCCAACCCTCTCCCCGAGGGAGAGGGAGCAGACACCCTCACCCCAACCCTCTCCCCGAGGGAGAGGGGGCAAGCACCCTCACCCCAACCCTCTCCCCGAGGGAGAGGGGGAAAGCACCCTCACCCCAACCCTCTCCCCGAGGGAGAGGGGGAAAGCACCCTCACCCCAACCCTCTCCCCGAGGGAGAGGGAGCAAGCACCCTCACCCCAACCCTCTCCCCGAGGGAGAGGGAGCAGACACCCTCACCCCAACCCTCTCCCCGAGGGAGAGGGAGCAGACACCCTCACCCCAACCCTCTCCCCGAGGGAGAGGGAGCAGACACCCTCACCCCAACCCTCTCCCCGAGGGAGAGGGGGCAGACACCCTCACCCCAACCCTCTCCCCGAGGGAGAGGGAGCAGACACCCTCACCCCAACCCTCTCCCCGAGGGAGAGGGGGGAGGAGTCACTTCTTCTCCTTCGCTCCCGCTGGCAGAGCGCCCTCGACCGCGCCCGTCCAGAGCGCCTTGTAGTCGCCGCCCTGGGGGTTCCACATGTGGCCCGGCGGCACGGAGGTCTCGAAGATCGTCACGTCCAGGCGGATCCGCAGCGCGGCGCCAGCCAGCACTTGCTTCGCTGCCTCGGGGGGCAGGAAGCTCTCGCCGCCGGCAAGCCACGTGCTGCTCGACAGGCCGCCCCCGTGCTCGCTCGCCTCCTTGCCGTCGAGGAACACGTGAGTCTCGTACGCCATGCCCAGGATGTAGCCGGGGCGCCGCGTGAGGCGAATGACCCGCGGGTCCTTCTCGCTCCAGGAGTAGCCGACCCCTTCCTTGCTCACTTTGATGTCCAGCGCCGAATGGGACTTGACTTCAATGTCGCCTGCCTCTGCGGGGACAACGGTTAGGTGAATGGGCGGCGCGGCCAGCTTGCCCGTCCAGAACTTCCACGGGCCGCTGTAGGGCCGCTGCACAAGGCTCCCGTCGGGCTGCGTGGAGAACTCCAGCTCCGGCTTCCCATCGTTCTCGTAGGCCAGCTCAACGGAGTAGGTTCCCGGCGGTAGCTGTTCCCCCGCCTCGGTGAGCAGGTGGACCGCCAGGCGGCGCGGCTCCGGCGGCTTCCCACGCAGCTCCACGAAGTCCCTTGGCCAGGCCGATGGGGGCATGTTGCGCCAGCCATCGTCGGGCTGCCGACCGAACTTCTTGCCCGTCTTCGCATCGCTGAACGTCATCCTCACCCGCCGCGCCTCCAGGAAGCGGTTGAGGATGTTAAGCTTCGGGTCCACCCCCGCGGGGTCGAAGCGGAAGTGGAGCTGGAAGACCGCATCGGCCCCCACGGGCACCTCGGCGCGCTCCGCCGCAAGGCGGCACCGCAAGCCGTTGGCCGCCTCGCCCCAGGCATCCTCGCCCGCCTTGGCCAGAGGTCCCGCGGCGGTCGCGAGCAACCCGAGCACGTGCAACCATCTCGCCACGAAGCTCCTCCTTCCGTCACAGGCTAGAAGCCTGTGCCACCGCCCATGTTAGCCTTGAGGAACTGCTTGACCTGGCGGTCAAAGATGGCGCCGAGGGCATTGCGAAATGGGGCGTCATCCGAGGCGATGCGCCAGCAGACCTCCTACATCGATCGTGGCCTCGCCCGCCGCAGGCAAGGCCCGCACCTTCTGCCCGTTCGGTCCCGCGATTGTGACGTTGGCGCCCACGCGGCCATCGTAGGGCACGGGCCTGTCGCTCGCGTTCCGCACCTCGACCCAGCATACGATGGGCTCGCCCTGCTTGTAGACGTGCCTCTCGAACACGATGCGGCTCTGAAGCCCCCGCCGCGTCCTGCCCCAGGGCCATTCCTGCGGGCCGTGCGCTGTTAGAACCGCGCAGCCGGTCAGAGCGGCGGCGAGGACGGCAGCCGCGAAGATGCAGCGAGTGTGCAGCGCGCCCATCGAGTGCGCTCCTCTGCTTAGCCCCCGAACGGGGGCGTCTGAGCCGTAGCCCAGGGCGACCGAAGGGAGCCCTGGGATCGCGGCGTCCCCCCCCACCTAAGCCCCCGAAGGGGGCGCCTCATCCGACGCGTGAATCGCCCCCCTTCGGGGGCTCCGCGTTGGGTGCCGCCCTCTCCCAGGGCTCCCTTCGGTCGCCCTGGGCTACGGCTGGGTCGCCCGCTTCGCGGGCTGCAACTCCAGCCCCAGCAGCCGCGCGGCATTGTCGCGGGCGAGCTTGGCGTGGGCGGCGGGGCTGAGATGCCCTTCGGCCAGGAGGCGGCGCATGAGGCCGACGATGGGGACGTCGGCCTCGGTCTGGTCGTGGCGCAACACGTCGGTGCCGAAGAGGAGCTTGTCCTGGAACCGGTTGAGGAACTCGATGCCGAATGCGGGGTCGCGGGAGATGGCGTTGTGGCCGCTGCCGGCCGACAGGTCGGCCCAGAGGTTCGGGCAGGCGGCCATCAGCCGTGGCACGGCGCCGCCGGGGGCAATGGGGCCTTTGGGGTAGCCGCGGCGCTGCTCGGGCAACACGTCGCCAGAGATGTCGGACCAGAAGGCGGGGCCGTGGCCGATGAAGATGGTCTGGGGCAGCTCGCGGAGGGCGTGTTCGAGGCGCGGGAGGCCGGGGCCGTCCACCACGCCGTACATGCCGCCGAGCTGGGGCATCATGTCGAAGAGGACGGGCAGCCCCGCCTCGCCCGCCTGGGCGTAGAGGTTCAGGCAGAGCGGGTCGTCGAAGAGGAGGTTTGGCAGGAACTCGCCGATGCCCCTGCACCCGCGTTCCTTGTATTCAGCCAGGAGGTCGCGGAAGTCGCTCGTCGGGCTGTTGTCGCCGAAGCGCGGGTCAATGAGGCAGAAGGGGATGAGGCGGCCGGGGTGCCGCTCGCAGGCGGCGATGACCTCCTCGG
>VGYV01000107.1 GCA_016872855.1 Planctomycetota bacterium | reverse complement strand
AACGACACCAGCGCTCCCAGTTGGTCCCGTTCCCGCCGCACACGGCGCAACTCCTCGAACCCAAACTCCGCCAGCCAACGCAACTTCTTCTCCCACCCGTAGCCTGTCGAGCGCG
The DNA here is from genome assembly GCA_016872855.1 of Planctomycetota bacterium. Taxonomy (GTDB): domain Bacteria; phylum Planctomycetota; class PUPC01; order DSUN01; family DSUN01; genus DSUN01. The sequence continues at coordinate 17,257 of VGYV01000107.1, read as the reverse complement.
GGGCGGTGGCTGACGTCCGCCTGCTGGGTCTGCTGCTACGTAGTGGCGAGGACGCCTCGCGGACGACTCGCCGCTCTCCCACGCGGCCCGTTCGGGCCGCGTCCCAGGCCGCTGGGCCCCGACGCGCCGCCGCAGCGAGCAGCTTGCGCGCCGGCCTCCGCACTCTTCACGCATGAACTGCCCGCGGGTTCGCGGCAGGCGCGCCGGTTGGCCGCCGCCCCCCGCACAGATCCCTGCTCGAGGCGTTACTGCACCCCTGGCCTCAACGCTCCTTGCAGAACGGGCGGGAGGTTGGTATAGTCTATGGGCGAGGGAACACGACGCGATGCCCAGGAGAACAGCCGATGCGCAAGGCCGCTGTCGCTGGTGTGGGGCTCGGTGTCCTCATTGGTGCGCTGGCCCAGGCGGGGGAGGTCCGCTGCCTGACGGTCAAGGACTACCTGGATAAGATGAAGGCCGGGTGGATTGGGCAGATGGCGGGCGTCGGTTGGGGGGGGCCGACCGAGTTCCGCTCGAAGGGCAAGATCATTCCCGAAGACAAGATGCCCAAGTGGAACCCAGGGCTGATCAACCAGTTCAATCAGGACGACATTTACGTCGAGATGACGTTTCTGCGCACGCTGGAGGAGCACGGTTTCGATGCCCCGATTCGCCAGGCGGGGATAGATTTTGCGAACAGCGGCTACCCGCTGTGGCACGCGAACAAGGCTGGGCGCGACAACCTGCGCCGCGGCATCGCCCCGCCCGACAGCGGGCACCCGCAGTTCAATAGCCATGCGGACGACATTGACTACCAGATCGAGAGCGACTATTCGGGCCTCATCGCGCCCGGCCTGCCCCAGGTGGCTATCGAGCTGGGCGAGAAGTTCGGGCGGCTGATGAACTATGGCGACGGGCTCTACGGCGGCCAGCTCTTCGGGGGCATGTACGCCGAGGCATTCTTCGAGAGCGACCCTGTGAAGATTGTCGAGGCCGGCCTCAAGTGCATCCCCGCCGGCAGCCAGTACGCCGAGTGCATCCGCGACGTGCTGGCCTGGCACAAGGAGAGTCCGAAGGACTGGGTGGAGACGTGGAAGCGGGTGAACGAGAAGTACCAAGAGAACGCGGATTACCGGAAGGCGTCGTGCAACAAGGGCGACTTCAACATAGACGCGAAGATCAACGGCGCCTACGTGGTGATGGGCGTGCTCTACGGCGAGCGGGACCTGGACCAGACCATCATCATCTCCACGCGGTGCGGCCAGGATTCGGACTGCAATCCGTCGTCGTCGGCGGGGGTGGTCTTCACCACGGTGGGCTTCGAGAAGCTGCCCGACAAGTTCAAGTCGGCGCTCAACCCCGAGGGGAAGTTCAGCCACACCCCCTACAACTTCCCGACGCTCATCGCGGTGTGCGAGAAGCTGGCCCGCCAGGCGGTGGTGCGCGCGGGGGGCAAGATCGAGAAGGACGCCAAGGGGGAGGAAACGTTCCTCATCCCCGTGCAGGCCCCCAAGCCGACGGCGCTGGAGCAGTGCTGGACGCCCGGCCCGGTCGCCAACAGCCGGTTCACGGACGAGGAGATGGCGAAGATCACGGCGCCCGGCGGCGCCCGGGGGATGAAGGAGGCCGCCGAGAAGTTCGCCCCAGGCTGGATGGTGGCGAACTGCGGGGACGCCGAGGCCCCCGGCCTGCGTGCCGAGTGGGGCGGGAAGCGAAACGTCCTGGTCACGCACCCCCTCAACCAGACCAACGCGTGCGTCCTGAGCCGCAAGGTCGAGGTGCCGCCGCTGAAGAAGACCACGGTGCGCCTGGTGGTGGGCCACGACCCGCGCGGGGACTGGGAGCTGATCGTGCGGGCCGACAACCGTGAGATACTGCGCAAGGAGGTGGGCAAGAGCACGGCCTACGGCGGCTGGCTCGAGGCCAGGGCCGACCTGTCGGCCTACGGGGGCCGAACCGTCCTCGTCGAGCTGCTCAACTCCGCCAACGGCTGGCGGTTCGAGACCGGCTTCTGGGCGAAGATTGACATTGTGAGCGAGTGAGGCGGCCGGGCAGTTGGATGGGTGGATGAATGGATGAGTGGATGGGTGACGGATGCCGGCCAGGCCAGCTCTCACCCATCCATTCATCCAGTCATCCATTCATCCCTTGCGAGAGCATGAAGCAGAAAGGGAAGGTCCTATGACCAGGCGAACCGCGTTGCGGTGGCTGGCTTGGGGTGCGTGCGCCGTGGCGGTGGCGGGCATGCTCGGCGGGTGCGGCGGGGACGAGGCGGCGCCCGACCGGGGCAAGCCACGCCGCGTGGCCCTCATCATGAAGTCGCTCGCCAACGAGTTCTTCAAGACGATGGAGGAGGGAGCGCGCAAGCACCAGCAGAAGGACCCCACCCGCTACGAGCTGATCGTCAACGGGCTGAAGGACGAGCGCGACGTGGCCGGCCAGGTGGCCATCGTGAAGCAGATGATCGTGCAGAGAGTCCACGCCATCCTCATCGCCCCGGCCGACTCCAAGTCCCTCGTCCCAGTGTGCAAGGAGGCGATGGACGCTGGGATCGTGGTGGTGAACATAGACAACCGGTTCGATGACGAGGCGCTGGAGGAGAACGCGGCGAAGATCCCCTTCGTCGGCCCCGACAACAAGAAGGGTGCCCGCACGGCCGCCGAGTACCTAGCCAGGAAGCTCACGGCGGGCGACGAGGTGGCGATCGTGAAGGGCATGCCCAACGCCATGAACGGCATCATGCGCAAGCTCGGGTTCGAAATCGCCATGTCCGCCGCGGGCATGAAGATAGCCGTCGAGCAGACCGCCAACTGGCACATGGACGAGGCGGAGAAGGTCGTCACCGGCATGCTCGCGCAGCACCCCGGCCTCAAGGCGATCCTGTGCGCGAACGACAACATGGCCCTCGGCGCCGTCGCCGCGCTCCGCGCCGCAGACAAGCTCGGAAAGGTCTACGTCATCGGCTACGACAACATCTCAGCCGTCCAGAAGGACATCCTCGACGGCAACATCCTGTGCACGGTGGACCAGCACGCCGATGAGATCGCCATCGAGGGCATCCGCCACGCACTCGACATCCTGGGCGGCCACTTGAACCCCGAGCAGACGGACTACAAGGAAACCAAGGTGGACCTCATTGACGCCGATGCCCTGAAGCGCAAGGCCGAGCCCAAGGCGCCCGAGACAAAGTGACTGGCCGTAATCGTCCTCGTCCTCGTCGTCGTCCTCGTCCTCGAACCGCCCAGGAACCCGGGACTCGACGACGAGGACGACGACGAGGACGACGACGATGGACCCTGCCGAGAACCTCGTCACCCTCTCCGGCCTCTGGAAGACCTACGCCGCGCCGGTGCTCCTCGACGTCGCCCTTGAACTCCGCCCCGGCGAGGTCCACGCCCTGGTGGGCGAGAACGGGGCGGGGAAGACCACGCTGGCCCGCATCGTGAGCGGCCTCACGCGGCCCGACCGCGGCGCAATGCGCCTGGCCGGCCAGCCCTACGCCCCCGCCTCGAAGCGCGACGCCGAGGAGGCCGGCATCCGCATGGTGATGCAGGAGCTGAACCTCATCCCCAACCTCTCGGTCGCCGAGAACCTGTTCCTCGGCCACCTCCCCCGCCGCTTCGGCGCGATTCGCTACCGCCAGCTCCACGCGGACGCACGGGCCGCGATGGCCCAGGTGGGCCTGCACGGCGTGCCGCCCGACCGTCCCGTGCGCGAGCTGGGCGTGGGGCAGCAGCAACTCGTCGAGGTCGCCGCCGGCCTCGCCGGCTCCTGCCGCCTCCTCATCCTGGACGAGCCGACGGCGGCCCTCACCGATGCCGAGGTAGCGCTCCTCTTCGACCGCATCCGCGAGTTGAAGGCCCGCGGCGCCGCCATCCTCTACATCTCGCACCGCCTGGAGGAAATCCAGCGAATTGCCGACCGCATCACCGTCCTCCGCGACGGCCGCGTCGTCGCCACCCGCTCTGTGGGGGAAACGAGTCTCGACGAGATCATTCGCCTGATGGTGGGCCGCGACCTGGGCGAGGCCCACCCGCGGGCCGTGCGGCAGGACGGCAAGGCCGCCCTCCGCGTCGTCGGCCTCACGCGCGGCGCCGCCGTCCGCGGCGTCTCCCTCGACGCCCGCGAGGGCGAGATCCTCGGCCTCGCCGGCCTCATGGGCTCAGGCCGCACCGAGACGCTCCGCGCCATCTTCGGCGCCGACCGGCCCGACGCTGGGGAGGTCTATCTCGGCGCCTCAGAGGCCCCCGCCCGCATCTGCTCGCCCCGCGACGCCGTGCGCCTCGGCCTCGCCCTCCTCACCGAGGACCGCAAGCAGCAGGGGCTCCTTCTGCCCCTGCCAGTCCGCCACAACGTCACGCTGGCCCGGCTCGACGCCTTTGCCGGGCCTGGCGGCGTGCTGCGAGGGGCCGCGGAGCGCCACGCCGCCGAACGCCTCGCGGGGCAACTCGGCCTCCAGTGCAGCTCCATCGAGCAGCCCGTCGCCGAGCTGAGCGGCGGGAACCAGCAGAAGGCCGTCCTGGCCAAGTGGCTCCACCGCGACTGCCGCGTGCTGCTCCTCGACGAGCCGACGCGCGGGGTGGACGTGGGGGCCAAGTTTGCCATCTACGGCCTCCTCGCCGGCCTGGCCGAGGGCGGCAAGGCCATCGTGATGGCCTCCTCCGACCTGCTGGAGCTTCTGGCGGTGTGCGACCGCATCGCCGTGATGTCGGCCGGCCGCCTCGCCGCCACGTTCGCCCGGGGCGAGGCGACGCAGGACAGGATCATGCAGGCCGCCCTGAGCGGCCACGTGGGGAGCGCGATGCGTGATGCGTGACCCGTGACGCGTGAGTGTGGCACGGTCGGCTTGTCCGACCGTGCACGGCTGGGCAAGCCAGCCGTGCCACACAAGCGTTGCCACGCATCACGGGTCAGGAGCAGCCGCCGAATGAGCAACGACAGCCCTGCCCCCTGGCGCCGACACCTCTCCCGCGCGGCCTTCGACTATGGCGCCCTGCTCGCCGTGCTCATCGGCCTCATTGTCGCCTTCGAGCTGATCATCTGGCGCCGTTCCGGGCAGCACTTCGTGACCCTTTCCATGCTGCGGATCAATGCGGCCCAGATTCCCGATTCGGTCCTGGTTGCGGTGGGGATGACCTATGTGCTCATCCTGGGCGGGATTGACCTCTCGGTCGGGTCGGTCCTGGCCCTCAGCGGCGCCGTGCTGGGCGTGTGCCTGGCCAAAGGCAAGTTCCCGCTGCCCCTGGCCATCGTGGCCTGCCTGGGAGTGGGCCTGGCGTGCGGCGCCGTCAACGGCCTGCTCGCCGTCCAGTGGCGCCTCCCGTCCTTCATCGTCACCCTGGGCATGCTGGAGATGGCGCGCGGCGCCGCGTTCCTGGTCACGCGGATGGAGACGCTGTACATCGGCTCGCCCGTCGCGGGGGTGGCCAAGGCGTCGGTCCTTGGCGTGCCGCTCTCGTTCCTCATCGCGGTGGCGGCGGTGGCCGCAGGGCAGTTCGTCCTCGCGCGCACGGTCTTCGGCCGCTACGTGGTGGCGATCGGCACGAACGAGGAGGCCGTGCGTCTGTCGGGCATTGACCCCAGGCCGGTGAAGCTGGCCGTCTTCATGCTCTGCGGGCTGCTGGCCTCCGTGGCCGCGCTCGTGCAGACGTCCCGGCTGCGGGCGGCCGACCCCAACGCGGCGTCGGGCTTCGAGCTTCAGGCCATTGCGGCCGTCGTCATCGGCGGCACCAGCCTCATGGGCGGGCGCGGCTCCGTCGTCGCATCCTTCTTCGGCGTCCTCATCATCGCCGTCCTCGGAGCGGGTATGACCCAGCTCGGGGCGCAGGAGACCACGAAGCGCCTCGTCACCGGCGGCGTCATCATCGCCGCCGCCATCGCCGACTACTATCGCCGCCGAATGGCCAAGGCCGGCCAGGAATAGATCCCTCGCTCGTCACTTGTGCGCGCCCTGAGTGCGTCTGTCAGAACGAGTGTTGAATGTCGAATGACGAACAAGGCCGAGAGCCGAATCCGCTCTTCTCAGTTCGACATTCAATATTCGGTATTCAGCATTCATCATTCAACGCTTCGCCTCATTGGTTGCGGCCTACGGCCGCGTTAGGAGGCCCCATGCGCCCACTCTCGCTGGTTCTTCTCGCCCTGCTGGCTGGTTGCTCGCTCCCCTACGCGCGGCCGCCAGCCTTCGTGTTGGGGAGCGCCGACACGATGGAGAAGGTCTTCCGCGACGAGCCGTGGACCCGCGGCCCGGCCGACACGCTCGCCATCGAGGCCGCCCGCAATGAGGTCGAGGGCGTCCAACTCGTCGTCGCGGCGAAGGACCCTCTTCGCGCCGTCACGGTCGAGGCCAGCGACCTGCGGTGCGGCCGCTCGGCCATTCCAAAGGCCAACGCCACCTGGAACGTCGTCGGCTACGTGAAGACGGCGAAACCAGCCTACAAGGCGCCGCGCGAGGGCTGGTGGCCCGACCCGCTCCTGCCGGCCAAGCCCTTCGACGTGAAGGCCGGCGAGGCGCAGCCCGTGTGGCTCAGCGTCCGTGTGCCCGACGATGCGAAGCCCGGCCTCTATCGCGGCAAGGTCACTGTGCGGGCCGAGGGCCAGCCCAGGCGCTCCATCCCCCTCGAGGTGCGGGTATGGGACTTCGCCGTCCCGAAGCAGCAACACCTCGAAACCTGCTTCCTCCTCCGCCCCGACGAGTTGGCCCGCTTCTATCGCCTCAAGAGCGTGCCCATTGAGATGTTCGAGGCGTGGATGGACTTCTGCCTCGACCGCCGCATCAGCCTCACGCTTTGCGACTGGCCACAGTATGAGAAGGACATGGAGCGGCTGGTGGCCCGCCAACTCGACCGCGGCGGCGCCTGCTTCTGCCTCGGCGTCGCCTGGTTCCAGCAGGGGAAGCCCGAGGACCGCGCCAGGCACAACGCCCAGATGGTGGCGAGCTTCCAGAAGCTCTACGAGCGGGCGAAAGCCCGCGGCTGGCTCCCCAAAGCCTACGTCTACTGCCACGATGAGATCGGTAAGGAGCAATACGAGTTCGCCCGTGAACTCTACTCCGCCCTCAAGAAGGCCACGCCCGGCCTCCGCCTGATGCAGACCTTCTACAAGGACAGCCCCATCCCCGCCCTCGACGACTGCCTGGACATCTGGGCGCCCGTGACCGGCCGCTATCGCGCCGCCGAGTTCCAGGCCCAGCAGGCCAAGGGCGACGAGGTCTGGTGGTACGTCTGCTGCGGCCCGGGCAAGCCCTTCGCCAACCTGATGATCGAGTGGCCCGCCCTCGACCACCGCATCCTGCTCTGGCAGACCTGGAAGCTCGGCGTCACAGGCTTCCTCTACTGGGGCATCAACGTCTTCAGCAGCAACTCGAAGGGCGAGAAGCGTTGGCCCGAGGCCGAATGGGACCCCGCCACATTCGTCAACCAGCAGGGCGGCCGCCACCACGGCGATGGCCAGCTTCTCTACCCCGGCCCCGACCACCTGCCCCTGTCATCCGTCCGCCTGGAGAACTTCCGCGACGGCATCGAGGACTACGAATACCTCTGGCTCCTCCGCGATGCCGTGGCGAACCTCAAGAAGGCTGGCGGCCACGAGGCCCTCATCGCCGAGGCCGAGAAGGCCCTCGCCATTGACGACGCCGTCGTGAAGGACCTCACGCGCTTTACCCAGGACCCCCTGGCGCTGCGGCGGGCGAGAGCGGGCATCGCCAGCTTGCTTGAGCGGGCCATGGCGGCGCTGAAGATGCCTTGACGGCGCTCGTGGCCCTTTCCTGCTTGACGCCCCGCCCCGCCTGCGCTACCATACCGCCCACATTCCGACCGCTCAAACGATAGGAAGGAGCATCCGATGGAAATGGCAAAAGTCATCCCGTGCCTGGACATCAAGGACGGGCGGGTGGTCAAGGGCGTGAAGTTCGTCAACCTGCGCGACGCGCGCGACCCCGCGCAGGCCGCGGCCGCCTACTGCGAGCAGGGGGCCGACGAGATCGTGTTCCTCGACATCGCCGCCACCGTCGAAAAGCGCAAGACCCGCCTCGAATGGGTCAAGAAGGTCGTCAAGGTCGTCACGGTTCCCTTCGCCGTCGGCGGCGGCATCGGCTCCCTCGACGAGATGAAGGCGCTCTTCGACCTCGGCGTGACCAAAGTCTCCATCAACACGGCGGCGGTGCGCAACCCCGACCTGATCGAAGAGGCAGGCGACGCCTTCGGCCCCGACCGCATCGTGGTGGCCATTGACGCCCAGAAGGGCGAGACGGGCTTCGAGGTCCTCATCTCCGGCGGCACGAAGAAGGCCGGCCTCGAACTCGTCGAGTGGGCGCAACAGGTCGAGGACCTCGGCGCCGGCGAAATCCTCCTGACCAGCAAGGACGCCGACGGCACGCTCGACGGCTACGACATCCCGATGACCCTGGCCGTGTCCGACGCCGTGACCATACCCGTCACCGCCTCGGGCGGCTGCGGAAAGCTCGAGCACATGGCCGCCGCCGTCATTGACGGCCACGCCACAAACGTCCTCGCCGCCTCCATCTTCCACTTCGGCACCTACACGGTCCAACAGGCCAAGCAATACCTCAAGAGCCAGGGGATCCCCGTAAGGCTGTGAGACGCAAGCTGCGAGCTACGAGCCGCGAGCCACGAGCCTGCGAGGACAGCCGCCGCCTCTTCTGCTTCAAGCTCGAAGCTCGCGTCTCGCCGCTCGTGGCTTGTCTTCTCACGCGTCACGCGTCACGCGTCCGACGGAGGCCCCAATGGCAAAGAAGACCAATCCGAGCTGGCCAGTCCTCTCAACCTACGCCCAGTCCCACCTCTCCCGCATCGCCCTCCCCCTCGGCGGCATCGGCACGGGCACCGTCTCCCTCGGCGGCCGCGGCGACCTGCGCGATTGGGAGATCGTCAACCGCCCCGCCAAGGGCTTCTCCCCCCGCAACACCTTCTTCGCCCTCTGGGCGCGGTCTGTCTCCTCTTCCGGCACGCGGGACGCGGCACGCGGCACGCAACCTGTCGTCCGTTGCCTTGAGGGCATCCTCCCGCCCGAAGCCTACGAGGGCGCCGCGGGCGCCACCGCTCCCAACCACGGCCTCCCACGCTTCCGCCACTGCTCGGTCCACGCCGCCTATCCCTTCGGCCAAGTGCTGCTCTCCGACCCCGACGTGCCGCTGGCCGTCCGCATCGAGACATTCAACCCCCTCATCCCCGGCGACCCCGACCGCAGCGGCCTGCCCGTCGCCGTCCTCCGCTTCGTCCTCACCAACCGCACGAAGCAGCCGGTTGACGCCGCAGTCTGCGGCAGCGTCCAGAACTTCATTGGCTCCGATGGCTCCAGCGGCAAGCCTTTGAGAAACGTGAATACCTTCCGCAAGCAGGGCAAGCTCCAGGGCATCTTCATGGCGTCCGAGGGCGTGAACCCCGCCGCCGAGCAATGGGGCAGCATCGCCCTCGCCACCCTCGGAGCAAGCAAGGTCGGGTTCGGAGTGCGGCCTTCAGGCCGTACGGAATACGGGCTGAAGCCCGCACTGCAGACAATCACCCATAGGACCGCCTGGGCCAAGCTCAGTTGGGGCGACAGCCTGCTGGATTTCTGGGACGACTTCTCCGCCGATGGCAAGCTGGAGGACCGCGACGCCGAGGGCGTGGACGACCCGACCGCCTCCCTAGCCGTCCGCCTCCGCATCCCCGCCCGCGCCGAGCGCGCCGTCACCTTCCTCCTCGCCTGGCACTTCCCCAACCGCATGACCTGGACCCCCGCCAAGGACGTTGGGAGTGCGGGCTTTAGCCCGTCTCTTTCTTGCTGCAACCCCAACCGCATCGGGAACTACTACGCGACGCAATACGCGGACGCCTGGGACGCCGCCTCGAAGGCCGCCGCGGAATTGCCCCGCTTGGAGGCCGACACCCTCCGCTTCGTTCAAGCATTCTGCGACAGCGACCTGCCCCTCGCCGTCAAGGAGGCCGCGCTCTTCAACCTCTCGACCCTCCGCTCCCAGACCAGCTTCCGCACCGAGGACGGCCGCTTCTTCGGCTTCGAGGGCTGCCACGACAAGGCCGGCTGCTGCCACGGCTCCTGCACCCACGTGTGGAACTACGAGCACGCCACCGCCTTCCTCTTCCCCGACCTCGCCCGCTCGATGCGGGAAACCGAGTTCCTCCTCGCCACCGACGACACGGGCCACATGGCCTTCCGCGTCAACCTGCCGCTGTCGCGCGCCCAGGAGTTCAAGCACGCCGCAGCCGACGGCCAGATGGGCTGCCTGATGAAGGCCTACCGCGACTGGCAGCTCAGCGGCGACGACGCCTGGCTCCGCCGCCTCTGGCCCCGCATCCGTAAGGCAATCGAGTTCTGCTGGGCGCCCGGCGGCTGGGACGCCGATCGCGACGGCGTGATGGAGGGCTGCCAGCACAACACGATGGACGTCGAGTACTACGGCCCGAACCCCCAGATGGGCGCGTGGTATCTCGGCGCACTCCGCGCCGTCGAGGAAATGGCCCGCCAAGTCGGCGAGGCCGCCTTCGCGGCCACCTGCCGCACCCTCTTCGAGCGCGGCAGGCGATGGATGGATGAGCACCTTTTTAACGGCGAATACTACGAACACCTCATCTGGCCGCCGAAGGACCCCGCGGCCATCGCCCCGGGCCTCCGCCTGAACATGGGCGCGAAGGACCTCTCACAGCCGGACCTCCAGTTCGGCGCAGGCTGCCTCGTGGACCAACTCGTCGGCCAGTACACCGCCCACGTCCTCGGCCTCGGCTACCTCCTCGACCCCAAGCACGTCAAGGCCACGCACCGAGCCATCTTCAAGCACAACTTCAGGCGTGGCCTTCACAGCCACTTCAACCACCTTCGCACCTTCGCCCTCAACGACGAATCGGCGTTGCTCATGGCCACCTACCCGCGCGGCCGCCGGCCCAAGCGGCCCTTCCCGTACTACAATGAGGTAATGACTGGCTTCGAGTACTGTGCCGCCGTCGGCATGCTCTACGAGGGCCAGATGGCCAACGGCCTCAAGTGCATTGAGGCCATCCGCGCCCGCTACGACGGCCGGCGGCGCAACCCGTTTGATGAAGCCGAATGCGGCCACCACTACGCCCGCGCCATGGCCGCCTGGAGTGCCCTCCTCGCCCTCACCGGCTTCCGCTACTCCGCTGTCACGGGAACCATGACCTTCGCAGCCGCAGGTTCCGCGTGCAAGTATGCACGCCCTACCCAATCGTCCTCGTCCTCGTCGTCGTCCTCGTCCTCGAAGTCCAAGCCCACCACCTGGTTCTGGTCCACCGCCACGGCCTGGGGCACCGTTCGCCAGAGTCCCACCCGCGGCGGCATCCAGGTCCAGCTCTCCGTCCTCCACGGCTCCCTCGACCTCCGCACCCTCACCCTCACAGGCTTCGGCTCCGCCAAGTGCGCCAAGCCGATGACCCTTGCCGCCGGTCGGGGCGTTAGGCTCTTGGTCAACGGGCGTGGCTGAAGGAGTTGATGATCCGCCCGCCCGCTGCTATACTGAGGACTAACCGTAGGTGAGGAACGCTTCTTGCGTATTGGTTGAGGGCGCCGCCATGAAGGAAGCCACCGATGCAGATGTTCAGGAGGCGTTCGCCATCCGCGACAAGCAACGGAAGGTCCGCAGATTCATGCTTTGGTACCTTGGTGCCTTGGCCCTGTGTTTCATCGTGTTCCTCATCTGGATATGTGGCTCCATGCGCGAGAGCGAGTACGGCCGGTTCCTGCGGGAGCAAAGGGATCGAGACGACAAGACCGCAGAGGAACTGGGCATCACGCGGCAGGAAGTAGAGGAATGGCGCAAGTTCGGTAAGCGGAGTATAGTGACAAAGCAAGACAGACAGGAAGCACTTCAGCGGGTTGAACGTGCGAAGGCGGACCTCAAGAGGTTCCTGGAGGCGGACGAGGCGACGCAGGCCAAGGAACTGGGTATAACGGTCGAGGAACTCCGCCGCCAGAAGGCGGAGGCGGCAGCACTGGGCCACTGATCTGGTGTAGGGAGGGAAGAGGCCGCTATCCCTTAGAGGAGAGGACAATCAGCCTGTCCCCTCCCTCTGTTAGGCGAGTGAGGTCGACGATCCTGCGGGCCGCTACTATACTGGGTGAGGTGTGCGAGGGGGGCGTGACCGGCCCGTGGCCTCGCCGCACATCACGGCTTGCGAAGGACAATGAGTGTGTCTGGCACCATACACGTTGACGATCTGACTGATGAGGAGGTCAGCCTCGTCAAAGGCTTTGTCCAGTTGCTCCGGGGCCGGCACTCTCCGTCCGCCAGCGACGCCGATAGAGAAGGCGACTGGGGCCATCTCGCCGCAGCCAGCTTCGCCGAGGGCTGGGACAACGACCAGGACGCCACCTACGACAACTGGAGGGACCGCTACGCAGTTCCGGTGAGGCAAGATGCGATCTGAGCACTGAGTCCATGTTGGACAACGAAGAGGACCTGAGCCATGAGATTCACTGTGCATGGGCCATTCGTGGTGCTGAGGGATGCGAAGGGGCTTGTGGAGAGGAGTGCGGCCAAGCGCCGTTTCCGGGCCGATGCTGACAGGGACGAACCAGGTCTCCCCTGGGCAATTGGATGTTACGTATTTGGGACAAGAGCCGGCAGAGGCATCAAACCGTGGTATGTCGGCTTGGCAAGTTCGCAACCCTTCCAGACAGAGTGCTTCGCCCTCCACAAGATCACCATCTACGACCGGGCCGTCGCTGGGCGAAAGGGGAACCCGATCCTGTTCCTCCTGGCAAGAAGGACCCCGACAGGTAGGTTCGCCAAGCCGAGCGACAACAAGCTTGAGGACCTCACCTTTCTCGAGACGTTCCTTAAGGGCATCGCGTTTCGGAAGAACAAGGGTCTGATGAATGTGGCGGGGACGAAGAGACTGCGCATGATGGAGGTCCCCGGCCTTCTGAACTCGCCCCGAGGCGCCAACGCCAGGGCGGTGATCGAGCTGAGGAAGGCGCTGAACGTGTAGCAGCATCCGGCGCGGGTCACTTGATGCCGTACTCGGTTTTCAGCGCGGCGAGCTTCTCGGCCAGCTCGGCGTCGGCCAGGGGGCGCTCCCAGAAGATGATGCGGGCGATCTCGCCGATGAAGGACTCCAGCCCGGGGTGGTTCGTGGCGTCGCGTTCCTGGCCTATCGCCATCTTGGATGAGTTGGCCTTCGGGTTCACAGGGAACGGCTTGGAGGCGACCGGCTTGGGGTCGTTGACGAAGAGCTCGAGCGTCACGTCGCCCGTTCCCGCGCCCATGCGGCCGGCGAGGACGTAGAAGCGGCCCTCCTCGAGCTTCGGCCCGACCACCTTCGGGTTGTCCTTGTTCCCGCGGTCGAAGGTGCGGCCGTTTCGCGAGCCGCACCAGAGGGTGTTGTCGTCGTTCAGGCCGCCCCAGAAGCCCTCGAACACGCCGCCGTTCTTGAGGTTGCCGAAGAAGCAGTTGAGGTCATGCGACGGGCGTTGCTTGGCGGCGGCGAGCACGGCGACCCAGGTGTAGCCGCTGCCCGTGACCAGGTGGTCGAAAGCGTCCTCGTCGTAGTTGACCAGCTCCTCCTTCTTGAAGACCAGGGAGTTGTGGCCGCGCAGCTCGGCGACGGCCTTCCGCAGCGCTGGCCGGCCATTGACCCGTTTGCCCAGGAAGTCGCGGGCCTTCCAGGCCACCTGGTTCTTCCACGACACCACCCTGTCGGCCTCCAGCTCCACATCCTTGTCGGCATCAAGGTCCACGATGGGGCCGGCCTGCGCGGCCTGCTTCTGCTGCCCCGCCGGGAGGGACTTGAAGATGGAAATCCGTTCGCCGCCGACGAGGAAGATGTTGCCGCTTGCGGGGTCGAGGGCCAGCTTGGCCCACCTGCCGCCAATGCTGGAGAAGTCGGAGAGGGCGCCGGTGGCAGGGTCAAGGGTGAACGTGCCGAACGATGTCCTGCCCAGGTAGTAGCCCGTCTTGCCGTCGGCGCTGAAGGCCATCTTGCCGCCGCGCGCCCAGGGGGGGCCGCCCGCACCATTGAGGCTTTGGTCCGGCTTGCCCGTGGCCAGGATCGAGAGGGCGCCCTTCTCGGGGTCGCGCCTGAGGGCGTAGTAGCAGGCGGCCCGCTCGTCGAGGATGTAGAGGAGCTTGCCGTCGGGCGTGAAGCCCATGAACTCGCAGCACTCCTGGGGCAGGTTCGGCAGGTCGAAGGCCGAGTTGCAGGTGAGGCCGCCGGTCTTAGGGTCGCAGTCGTAGGTGTCGGCCTGCCAGAAGGTGGTGCCGGCGGGCTCCATCTTCTCGGTGAGGATGTAGAGCTGTAGCCCATCGGGCGAGAAGACGGCGTGGCCGCGCCCGCGGCCGCTCTTGCCGGGGTTCGTGCAGGCAATGCCCTTGCCCTCCATCACGGGCAGGCCGTCGTCCTGGAACGTGTAGCAGAAGATCTTCTTCACGCCGACGTAGTAGAGGCGGCTCTGGCAGGGCGACCAGACGAATGCGGGGTAACCGTAGCCGCCGCCCGCGTCGTTGTTCGGGAAGACCTTGAGGTCGCCCTTGCCCCTGAGGGCCAGGGCGCCAGTCTTCGCGTCCACTGCGTAGCACAGCAGGCTGGACTCCTGGTGGGTGCTGAAGAAGACGTAGAGCATTGCCGAGTTGTCGGGGAACTGCCGTATGTGCAGCGTCACGCCGCCCGATTCTCTGTCCTTGGCCTCGATGGGGATGGCCTCCTTGAGCGCCAAGTTGCCCGTCGCCGGGTCGCACTCGAATCGGAGCAGTTGGCGCGCGGGGGCTGAGGCGGCGTAGACCCATTTGCCGAGCAAGGCGACATCGTAGGCCCACTTGTCCCCATTCGCCGGCTCCCACACGCTCTGGCCGGGTTGGGCGCCGGACAGGTCCTTGCCCATGAGGTGTTTCACGAGGGTGGTGCCGTTCGGCGCCGTGGCCTGGCCGGCCAGCGCCGTGCCGGCGGCTGCCGCGAGGGCCAGCGAGCAGAGCGGCCGCGTGCGTTTCGCCATTCTCTCTCCTTCCACAACAGGATGCCTCTTCACGTCCGCATTATACCTTTGCCGTGCGGCAGTTGACAAGCCGCGTCAGGAGAGGGGGTGCGTGGAACCTCCTACGCTCAAGGCGACCTTGTCCTCAGCCTCCGAAAGAGGCGGTGGAATGCAGCCCACGGCGAGGCTCGGCGAGCCGTGGGTTGGGGAGCCGCCCGCGGCCCAGCCCCCGAAGTGGGGCGGCGGAGCCTGTGGTGGGTGCGCCTCCGCCGCCCCACTTCGGGGGCTGGGCCTCTTCCTCGCACCCAACCCCACGGCTCTCAAAGCACCGCCGTGGGCTACACTCCGCCACGCCCTACTGGCGTTCGGACCGTCCCCTCTGGCCGTAGGAGATTTCACGCACCCCAGGCAGGCTATGGGCGGGACTTTCGTGGCCGGCCGGGGGGCAGGGGGCGGAGGCGGCGGCCGAGGCGGGCCTCGAGGTAGCCGAGGTAGGGGTCGGGGATGTAGGGCCAGCCGCGGGCGGTGTGGCGGCACAGGCCAGCGCGGTCCCTCGGCTCGCACTGCGAGCTGAGGAGTTCCTTCCACTTGAGATGGGTCATCCAGCGGGGGAGGGGGCCAGGGGCAAGGACGCCCGTGGAGGGGGCGAGGCCCAGCCGCTCCCCAGCACTGGACCAGGGGCTGCGCCACCTGAAGCCGCCATCAGTGGGTGACGGCGTGGAGGACGATGTTGACGCCAAGCTGGACGGCGTCGCGGGACTCGAGGCCGACGGAGTAGGGGTGGGGCTTGAGTTCCCAGCCGCAGCCGAGGTCGAAGGGGCTGTAGACGACGGCGAGTTCGCCGCCGACGAGGAGGCCCTCGAGCTGGGCAGGGCCAGGGCTGGTGATCTTACGCTGGACGACGGCGGCCTGACTGTAGTTGACGGCGCCAATCTTGTACTGGCCGGAGAAGATGGGGTGCTTGGGGTCGAGGACGATGAGCTTGTTGTCGGGCAGGACGCGGGCCATCTCGCGGCGGAAGGCGGCGTCGAATGCCTTGCGGCCGCAGCAGGCATCGGCCATGAGGAAGCCGCCGGCCTTCAGGTAGCGCTGGAGGGCCGACACCTCGGCCTGGGTGAGCACGAAGTCGCCGTGGCCGGTCATGTAGAGGAAGGGGAAAGTGGTGAGTTCGGCGCTGTCGAGCTTGAGGTGCTGGGTGGCGAAGCTGACCTTCATCGAGGAGACGCCGCTGACGGTGTCGAGGAGGGTCGAGAGGCCGGCGGGGTCGGGATTGCAGTCCCCGCCGTGGATGACTTGTCCGATGCGGAACTTATCGGCGCGGGAGACGTCCTGGTCCACATAGACGCGGGATTCGGCGAGGGAGTGGCCCATGGCCTTGGTGGCCGTGGCGTAGGCGATGAGGTTGGCGCCCAGCCTCAGAGCGTCCTCGCTCACGACGCCGGCGTGCTGCTGGTGGGTGTGCATGTCCCACCCGCAGCTAAGGTCGTAGGGAGAGAAGACGACGCCTGTGCGGCAGCCGATGTCAATGCCCTCAAGGGGGGGCGGTGCCTGGCCGGAGATGCCGGCGGCGGAGGTGTAGGAGACGAGCGGCACGTCGTAGTAGCAACGATAGATGGGGTGATCGGGCTCGAGGCGCTTGAGCGGGCGCTCGGGGAAGATGGTGGCGAGCTCCTTGCGGACGGATTCGGCGAACTCCTTTCGGCCGCAGCAGGCGTCGAAGATGATGAAGCCGCCCTTGAGGATGTAGTCGCGGAGGGCCTGGCGCTCGCCCTCGGAGAAGGCGAAGGCGTTGTGGCCCGTGCGGTAGAGGAGCGGCATGCGCTCGGCGTCGAGGGGGATTTCGGAGAGCTTCTTCTCTTCGCAACTGAACGTGATCTTGAGCTTCGTCTGCATCCAGGCAAGGAGGTTGTTGATGTCGTTCTGGTCGGTCGCCCAGTCGAGGGGGGTGCCGGTGACGATTTTGACGACGACGACGGGCGGGGTGGGCGGCTTCTTCTTCTCGGTGCGGCGCTGCGGGGTCGCGGGCAGGGGCAGGGGCGGGAAGCCTTCAGCGCCCGCGCGCTGGGCCGGCTTCGGCGGCGGCGGCTTGCCGCAGGGCCCGATGTCGGGCACCCCGGCGGCCATGACCATCCCGGCCCCCAGGAACAGCGCGCCCAGGAGCACCGTTGCCACGCCCACCATTCGTCTCTTCATCGTCGTTCCCCTCGAGGGTGGACACGGGAAGACGCACAGCGGAGTCTGCCCATGCGCAAACGCAGCCCCACCTTACATGCTCTAGTATACAGTGTGCGGGCCGCTTGTCAAGTGGCAATCGGGGTTCTTTCGCGCAGGCCTACGT
>VGYV01000106.1 GCA_016872855.1 Planctomycetota bacterium | reverse complement strand
GCCGCCCACAAGCTCAAGACCATTCGCCAGCAGGTCCGCGAGCACCCGGAGCAGACCTGGGAGGGCGCCATGCGGTCGCTCTACGGCGACATGAAGCTCCCGCCCATGCCCGTGCCGCCGTTCGACCCGGCGATGTCGGTGGAAGTGCCCGACAAGAATCTCGCCGGGCTCTGGCGGCTGGGCGCCTGGCGCATCATCCGCCGATGCCCGCGCATAGACAGGGCCGACATGCCGAAGCTCGCCGCCGCAGGCGACGTGACGAAGGACTGCCGCCGCGTGGACGACAAAGACCCGAACGGCGTCTACGTCGTGCGCGACAACCCCTTCCCGCCGCTGGGCTGCGAGACGGACCGCATCCTTTGGGCACTCGACCACATGGGCATGCACCACGTGGCCGCCGACGGCATGTCCATCTGGCTCGAGAACCAGCAGAAGGACGGCTGCCTGTCGCTGAACTCTGGCATCGAGCGCGCCCACAAGGTCGGCGCGCTGCAAATCCTCTGGGTCCTGGCGGAACACTACTGGTTGACGGGCGACAAGGAGTGGCTGAAGGCGCAGTTGCCCCGGCTCAAGGCCGCG
The DNA here is from genome assembly GCA_016872855.1 of Planctomycetota bacterium. Lineage (GTDB taxonomy): Bacteria > Planctomycetota > PUPC01 > DSUN01 > DSUN01 > DSUN01. The sequence goes on along the minus strand of VGYV01000106.1, from coordinate 16,806 downwards.
GCCGACTGGATTCTCACGCGGCGCCAGGCGACGATGAAGGCTGACCTCACGCCCGCCGAGAAGGCCGGCATCCAGGCCGGGACGTGGTCGCCCTACGGACTACAACCCAAGGTCTCGATGGGCGACGGCGACCCCTCGGGGTCGAGGTACTACTACTGGGCCGATGCCTGCGGTTATCGCTCCGCGAAGCTCTTCTCCGAGGCCATCGCGGACGTTGATCCCAAGCTGGCCGCCGACTACGCCGCGGAGGCCGAGAGGTACCGCAAGGACTTCCTGCCCGTGCTCGAGGAATCCATCGTCCTCTCGCCGGTCATCAGGACGCGGGACGGGACGAGCCGCTCCTTCGTTCCCCAGGGCTTCCAGGACCGCGGGCCACTGGCGATGGCGCTGCCCGAGGGGGCGAACATCTACTCCCACTGCGGCCCGTACCACGCCGACTACTGCGTCACCGCGGCCTCCATCGAGGCCTGGCTGCGGAGCGGCCTGCTCTCGGTGGAAGACGTCCGCGTTGACGGCCACTTCGACATGCTCGAGGACACCTTGCTCCTCGACCATCCCTGGGTCCGCAAGCGGAAGAGGGACTACGATCCCGAGAAGCACTGGTTCGACTTCGGCTGGTCCTACCAATCGGGCTGGGAGCGGCTGCCCGAGTACTACCTGGCGAAGGACGACGTGCCCAACTTCCTCCGCTCCTGGCTCAACCGCTGCGCGGTGGACATGAATCTCGCGGACTACTCGTTCAACGAGCACACAACGTTCGCCCAGAACGACAAGAGCCACGGCTGCGCCGTGTTCCTCTCGAACTTCCGCAACATGCTGGTCATGGAGATCGGCGGCAGCCTGTGGCTGGCCCGCGCCACGCCGCGGGCCTGGCTCGAGCAGGGCAAGAAGATCGCCGTGAGGAACTCCCCGACCCACTTCGGCGAAGTGGCCTACGAGGTCGTTTCCGACGTGGACAACGGCAAGATCAGCGCCACCATCGAGCTACCTTCGCGGAAGCCGCCAAAGGAAGTCATCCTCCGCCTGCGCCATCCCAAGGCCGCACCGATCAAGAGCGTCGCAGTAAACGGCAAGGAGTGGAAGGACTTCGACGCGGCGCGCGAGCTGGTGCGGCTGAGCGGCGTGGCCGACAAGGTTGCCGTGACGGCGAGCTACTGACGCTGTGCGGCCCAGCGGACGCTGCGGATGTCGCGGAGGGGGAACTCGCTGCCCATCACGAGGCGGGACATGCCGTGCCGGGCCGCCACCTGGTCCAGCGCGCCGGGATGGTCGGTGAGCCTGGAGATCTCGAAGCGGAATCGCGCGTCCTTCGGCGCCTCCTCCAGGAAGCGGCATATCTCGGCGGCCATCAGGCCCTGGACGACGTAGGAGTTCGCCGGCGCCTTCTGGGAGAAGCGAATCAGTTCCTCAGGCGGGACCGGCCGCCACGCGAGGCCGGTGTGGTGGAAGCGTTCGTCGCCCAAGCGGCAGTTGATCCAGAGCGGTAGGCGCCGCTCGGCGCAGCGCGTGAAGAACTCCGCGTGGGCGGGGTCGTCGAGCTGCCAGTTGTGCAGATAGGGATAGACGATGCCGCCGGGAGCCGCGGGGCTCAGGTATTGGATCACCCGGCGCCAGTTGTGCGCCCTCGGATTCAGCGTGGCCAGCGCCGCGACGCGCCGGGCCTTGCGGGCCGCCCGCAGGAACTCGGCGGTCGCACGCTCCAGGTCCAAGCGGTACACGCTGCCGAGGTCGCCCGCATATGCCTTGGCGATCCCCTGGGCGGCCAGCAGGGCGTCCAGCTCGCGCGGCGTTTCGCACTCCGTCTCGAAGAACGGCCAGCGCCCGCAGAAGCAGAAGTGGTCGCTGCCGAAGTCCGGCAGGAGCGCGGCGGGCCTCAGCGGCGCGGCTGGGGGCCGCACGCTCGGCGTGATGGCCGGGCCGAAGAGCCTCAGGGCGTTCTTGTAGAGGATCTGCTGCTTCTTGCGCTCCGAGATGTCCGCGAACAGCACCTTGGCGAGTTGTGAGGCCGTGCTCCTCCCCAGGATGTCGCTGCCGAAGAGGATGCGCTCGGCGCCAATGTCCCTCACCAGGGCCTCGACCATCCCCTTCTGTGGGAAGGAGCCGGAGATGTCCACGCAGGCGTTGGGCGCCCGATGGCGGAGGATGCCGAGGCTGTGCCGCCAGTGGCCGCCGGCGTGCGCGCCGATGAGCGTCGCCGCCGGGCACCCCTCGGCGAGTGACGCAACTTCCTCGAGCGTGATCTCCCCTGGGTAGTTCGTTGCCTTGTGGAAGGTGTGGATGAGCGTGGGCAGCTTCCGCTCTGCCGCGTAGCGGATGACAGCGAGGGCGTTGCCCAGGCCGCCACTGGCGTCCTTGAGAGCGACCCAGAGCTTGAGGCCGACCGGCCCGCCCGCCAGGGCGCGCTGGAACTCCCCGCGCCAGCCGCGATTCTGGGGGTTGATGTACAGCAGCCACTTGGCCAGTCCGTTCGAGCGCTCCGCAAGGTCACGGGCCTCGTCGTTCGCCGCCCGCACCTCGTCCGGGGGCGGGTACTGGCTCGAGCGGCCGATGGACGAGAGGAGGACCCGCGACACCCCGTTCTTCCGGCACTCCTCCTGGATGGCCGCGAGTGGGTCCTGGCGCTTGGGGATCGGGTGCGCGTGGATGTCGATGATCATGGCTCTCCAGGCCTCCCTTCTCAAGGCGTTGCGGGCGCCGCCTCACGCAGGTCGTAGCAGTACAGCCCGTCGTGGCCACGGACGAACAGGCGGCCATCCACCAGCGGATAGCCCACCGGGTGGTTGGCGTAGGCCGTGTCGTGGACGTGCGGGGGCACCCACTGCCCGGCACCCGGGTGCTTGAGGTCGCCGCCCCCGCTCGCCGGCAGCACACGGAAGCCCTTCGGGTCGCCGTCGAGCATGTAGAACGACTGGCCGCCGTGCCGCCCCTCAGGCTGGATGAACACGCGGCTGTCCGCGGCGAACATCGTCTGCGTCCGCGCGCCCCCCGCCTTGGCCACCCCCACCCTCTCCCCAGTGTCGAGCTTGAGGCAGAAGGTCTCCTGCGAGCCGGCCACGTAGACGTGGCCGTTGGCGATAGCAAGCGCGAGCTTGTCCACCGCGGGATACGGGGCGGGCGCGGCCCACGCCTTCTCCAGCCCGTCCTCCTTGAGCCGGTAGCAGAGAACTTGCGTTTCCTTGGCGAAGTCCGCCTCGCCGGGTTTCTCGCCCTTGGTGGCCTCGCAGCCGACCAGGAAGCCGCCCTCGATGAGTGGCCCCACGTCGCGCGGGCTCCAGAGCGGCGTCTCGGCCTTCCAGAGCACCTTGCCCGACCCCTCGCCAGCTCCGGGCGCCCGCGGCTCGAAGCACGAGACGAGCAGGCACGCGGCGTTCTTCCCCGCGGCGTCCTTGAATCGGTGCTCCGCGAGCGCGATGACCCGGTCCTTGCCCTCCTTGCGCCAGAGGAGCAGGTTGCCGCCCGGGCCTTTCCACAGCTCCCGGCCCGTCTTCGGGTCGAGGCCGACCATCTCACCCAGGGACGCGACCAGCACGCCATCGGCCAGGAGCGGGCCGGCCGCTGAGGCGGTGAACTGCTTCGACCCCTTGCCATACTCCCACAGGAGCTTGCCCGCCCGCGCGTCGAGGGCGTAGACACGGTTGGCGTAGTCCACGACGTACACGACGCCATCGGCGACGAGCGGCACTGGGTTGAAGCCGCGCCACTTGTGGGTCTGGAGGTTGACCCCGCGCTCCTTCAGAACCGTCCTCCACACGGTCTTGCCCGTCGCGGCGTCGAGGCAGACGACAATGTCGTCGGCCAACGGCCGATGCCACTCGACGTAGGCCTGGTGTCCGAGCGGGCTGGGCGTGTGCTTGGCCGCCTCCTCGCGGAGTTGTGGTTCGTTGGCGAGCGGCCCCGCGGGACGGAAGTAGAAGACGTAGGCCAGGCCGCCGGCCACGACGGGGCTCGACGCCCCGCCGTCCACGCCCACCACGCAGGCGCGCATCTTGTAGCGGCCGTCCGGGCCTTTGCCCCACATGCACGGCAGCGGCTCCTCCGCCTTCCACAAGGGCCGGGCCGCGCCGAGGTCCGCGATCATCCTCGCCCCGCACTCGGGGCCGCGGAAGGCGGAGCCGACGCCATAGTAGCCGGGCCAGTCCTTGCCCGCGGGGAGCGCCTGCTCCTTCCTCAGTTGCTCCTCGCCGGCCAGCGTGCCCATCAAGGTGCCGGTGGCCGTTTGCTCCTTCTGGTCCTTGAGAGCGATGCGGGCGGTGAAGGTGCCGGCCACCTTGCCGCCGCTCACCCTGGCGTCGAGCGCGTAGGCATAGTCGCCCACGTGGGCGATGGGCGCCCAGACCTTGGCCATCCGCCCCTTCACCTCGCCCTTCAGCGAGTCGCCCGCGAGCTTCACCGTCACCTCGTCGGCCCACATCCGATGGCAGTCGCCCCGCGCCGGGGCGCAGAACCACACCGCCGTCGCCTGCCCCCCGCGCAGGCCGAGGAACAGGGCCACGTCCGCCCCCTTCTCCCAGCCCTTCTCGAGCTTCAGCCAGGCGGCCTGGTAGTCGCCTGCGGGCGCTGTCGTCTCGGCCGCGGGCAGGTCGCCGGCCATGGCCGGCCCCGCGCCGCCCAGGAGTGCCAGCACAACAGCAGTCCAAAGCACGTGCTTCATGGCTCTCTCCTCGTCAGGGCCTACTCGCCGTATCGCACGAGGTAGTAAGGCGTCTTGTCGCGCGCGCCGTCAATGGTGAATGCGCCGTTCTCCACGGGCACGGCCGCCTCGGTCGGCTTGCCGTCGTGGTCGAGGGCGATGACTTTCGGCGTGCCCGCCCGCCGAATGGCGATGCGGGCCTTCACAGGCTCCATCACCACCGGCCCCTCCCCCTTCGCCAGCATGCGGTCGCCCGAGGGCGAGAACTTCATCCCAGTGTTCCGGGCGCGGGCGATGGCGACAACGAGCAGCTCAGCCGCCGCCTCAACCGTCTTGTCCTTCTCTCTTGCCGTGACGTAGATGGCGGCGAAGCGGCTCTGCGGCTCGATGGCCACCCCGCCTAGCTCGCACTTCTGCCCCTCGGCGAAGCCCACCACCGCCTTCGTCCCAGCAGTGTCCATCGTGAAGAACCTGCCCCCTTCGTTCCACCGAAGCTGGCCCGTCGTCGAGACCAACGCGCCGTCCTTTGTGTGGGGCGCCAGGTCGAAGACGGGCGTCTCCTTGAACCCCTCGGGGAACGCCACGGCGCAGCGGGCGACGGCCAGGGTGCGGGCCGACACCTTGTCGTTGTCCAGTTCCTTGTCGTCGTAGCCCTGGATCACCTTGTCGCCGAAGCCCAGCCTGCCCTCGAACAGCGACGGCACGTGGACGTTCAGCGCCGCGAGCGTCTCCGATTCCTTCACGTCGCCCCGAAGAATGTGGCGGGCGACGGCGGGGAAGACGCCGAGCACCTGCGGCGCCATCACGTCCCACTGCTGCCGCCCCACCACCTGGCTGAACCCCGCCGTGTCGCGGTTCTGAAACATATACGATACATCCCACCCTTGAAGCCCCATGCCATAGGCACCGATGATCGCCGGCCCCTCGACGCCCATCTCGTTGGGGAAGACGTGAATCCACTCGGAGAACATGAACGGCTGGTTCGCCACCTGCTGCATGCCCGTGCTGAGCAGGCCCGAGCCGGCCCGCGCGAGCATCGTGGCGTTGGCACGCCCCCCGAAGTAGTTGTGGCGGTCAATCGTCCCCACGAGCGAATCGGAGTGGATGTTGGCGAAGTGGCTGAACGCCCGCCCCGCCTGCCAGTTTGTGCTCACGATCTCACCCTGGTAGCCCGCCTCGCGCACGGCCCTCAGATACCTCAGGTAGAACTCACATTGGAGCTCATAGAGGAACTGGAGCGAGTCGAGCAGCCGCCGCTTGCGGAACGCCTGCGAGCCGTCGAGCTGCGTAGGGTCCCAGAACCACGGGTTGCCAATCGGGAGTATGTTGCCCTTGTCGAGTCCCTCGCCCTCGGGCGGCCGGAAGCCCTCGTTGCCGAAGCTGTTGAAGGCCGCCTTGCCCCAGGCCGCGACGAGTCTCTCCTCGGTGCCGTACTTCTTCCGCAGCCACGCGCAGAAGCGTTCGCCCGTCTGCCGCCGAATCGTCTCGCTCGCCTTCAGCGGCGCCATCGTGGTGTAGAAGAGAATGCTCTGCTCGTTGATGATCTCGATGAACGCAATGGCCGGGTCCTCGGCATACGTCAGCCCCGTGTAGGGGTTCTTGTGCTTCAGCAGGTTCGTCGTGTGGAGGATTTGCACGTGCTGAAGTTCGGGCGAGTAGTGGACCGCGCTGTGCGGCGTCTCGATGCGGTTGCCCTTGAACGGCCCCAGCTCGTCGAGGAAGGGCACGTGCTTCTTGTCGCCCGGCCCGAGCTTCTGCGAGCCGAAGTGGGCAGAGAGCTTCACGTAGACCCCCGCCTCCTTCAGCTTCGCAACCTGGTAGTCCATGCGGTCGAGGCCGGCGGGGTCGAACTGCACAAAACTGTCCTTCGACTGGATTCCGCCCCAGCCGGCGTTGTCGGCGTACTTGTGGAGCCGCACGGCGTTGATGCCATACTTAGGGTAGAAGGCGGCGCGCTTGTCCGCCAGTTCCTTCTCAGGGGCGCACGTGCTGTAACAGAGGTTCAGGCCCCAGAGCTTGATCGGCTTGCCGTTGTAGACCAGTCCGTCGCCTTGGCGGGTGATGCGTCCGTGCTTGCCCGCGGGACGCTCGAGCCAGTCCTGCATCCCCAGCGCCCCCGGGGCGGGGTCGTTCGTCGGCCGCCATTCGTACCAGCTCTTGATGCCCGGCTCGTCGGGGACGTCGGCCACGCTCGGAAACCAGTTCATCGCCCCCGGCAGCTCGACGCTGATCTTGAGCTTCTTCGCCTCGCCCCCGGCCAGCTTGCCCTCGGCCAGGACCACCCGCGCCGGGCCATCGGAATGAATGGTGCACGGCGGCTCGAAGCGGAGGACCGTCGCGCGGCCCTCTGAGTCCGTCATCCGCACCGAGGCCACATCGGTTCCCAACCCCCGCCGCTCGAAGGGGCAGCGGACCGGCATCTGCTTCCCGCCGGCCTCGACCATCACGTCGCGCCCCTCGAACGCCTTGCCGGGGGCAAGCTCCACGCAGACCAGCGTGAGAGCCGTATCCTCCTCGGACTGAAGCTCATAGTTCACCTCGAGCCGCTTCGGGTCTGGCGACGCCGCCCGGAACGCAATGCGGAACGGCACCCCCGTCCCCCCCAGCTTCGCCCCCAGCGTGGTAGCTGCTACGCCCTTCTCCTTCTGTCCTCTGTCCTCTGCCGTCTGTCGTCTGTCGTCTGCCCTCCGCCCTCTATCCTCCAGCCCTGTCCACGCCCACCGCGGCCCCCAGGCGATGATCGCGAAGCGCAGATAGTCCCCGCCCGCATGCCCCACGAACAAGTTCCCCCCGCCCGCCGCGAACGCCGTGAACGGCCTCTCCTCCGCCGCACCCGCCGCGGCCGCCACCATTCCCACCACAGTCGCCAATACCCCAAACCCCTTCGACATCGTGAGGTCTCCTGTTCATCACTCGTCGGCGATGGCCCGCCCCGCCGAGCTTGCCCCACCGACGCGAGGCCGCCGGGAGGAGGCTCGCAGCAGTGTGACCGAATCTCTCTGACCCCCCTCTTGTGCTCCGCGACGCTACGCCGGACCTGCCTGCCTGCGTGCAGGCAGGCAGGTGCCCCGTCGCTCCGCTGTCACCCCTTGGAGGGGAATCGCATTCCCCTCCAACCCTCCCCGGCCAGTCTCGGAAACATTGAGTTTCCGAGGCTGGAGTATACGGATTCCCGACCCGGACACAACTCGTCAGGGGGTGAGGGTGATGAACGCAACCGAGTGGGGCGGGAGGGTGAACGACAGGTTGCCGCCGGCGATGGCGACCGACAGGTCGCCGAGCACATCCGCCGCGCGGTCAACGAACGGATGGGCGTCGGGGTCGCTGTGGGACAGGGTGATGCCCAGCGCCTTGTGGGGCAGAAAGCCGCGGAAGGCGATACGGCAGGGATACGAGTTATCCCACGAGCCGTTCGCCACCACTACGTAGACCTCCCTGTTGCCCTCGCTTGCGGTGACAAGCGCGGGCGTCAGCGGGCCCTTGACCTCGGTCTTGCCCACCCGGCCAGTGTGGAATGGCGCCGTGCCCTCGATGGCCAGGACGTCCTGGCCGACGTGGCGGTTGAAGGAGTGGTAGAGCCAGTAGAACATCGAGCGCTTCTGCGGGGCCTCCTGGGCGAGGAAGCCGAACCCGGGGGAGTTGAGGCGGGTGAACATCTCCCAGGAGCTGGCGCCGCGAAGAATGTCCTCGCGGGCGTAGTAGATGAGCCGCACCGCGCGATGTAAAGTGCCGTAGATATTGGCGTTGCGATTGACGTAATCGGCCCTCTCGCCCTTCGAGCCGTGGCTGTGCATGCCCCATTCAGTGTCGAGCTGGACGACCTCGCGGGCAGGATTGAACTGGCGGATGAGGGCATTCAACTTCAGCACTTCCAAGAGCTTATGGTAGTTGGCCGAGAGCACGATGTCCTCGAACCTCCAGCGATTGACGTCGGCGAAGCAGTAATGGTGGCCGACCACGAAGTCGTAGTGGCCCGCGGCCCTCTGGAGCAGGTAGCTGCACCAGGTGGGGCTGTGGGGGTTGACGGGTAGCCCGATCTTACAGTCTGGCTGGACTTTACGTAGCGCGGCTTCGACCGCGAGGAAGTGGTCGAGATAGGCGTCGGGCGTGGTGAAGACCATGCCGGAGCGGCCGAGGTAGGGCTCGTTGGCGACCTCCCAGTGGCGGAAGGCGTAGCCGCGGGCAAGGGAGTGGCGGGCGGCCTGAGCCCAGGTTCCGGGCGGCAGCTTGCTCGTGGCTCCCTGGGTCTCAAGCTCGAGCACAGTGGTCTCTTGCGGAATGCCGACGTTGCCGAGGAGTGCGGCGGCCTTGTCGAGCGCGGCTTCGAGGCCGAACGGCTCGTCGCCGACGGCGTAGAAGCGGGTCATGGGCAGGCGCATCTCCCGGATTGCCTGCTCCAGTTGGGTGTGCAGCACGTACTCGCCCTCCTTCGAGTAGGGCACACGGGACCAGCCGGCGACCCGGTGGAAGGAGACGCCGCCTGCGAGACGGGTGGCGGGGCGGAGGCGCCTTGTGGCGTCCACCGTAAGTTCAACCCGCTCGCCAGGTTGCAGCCTGTGGTCGAGGGGCTGGACCTCGACGCTGTCCAGGGGCACAAGCCGCTCCTTGCGGGGGCTGGGCGATTCCGTGACCACCACATCGTCTATCCAAAGCGTTCGCTCCTCCCGACTTACGCTTGTGGCCTTGAACGTGAGCAGGAGCAGGCGCGAGCGGTCAGCGAAGAAGTCCCAGCCCTCGTGGATCTCGAAGCGGAACTCCTTCCATTCCGGGCCGACCTCAATGGGGTGGAAACCCGGGGAAGGGGCATCCACGTAGGGGGCGATGCTCTCGTAAGCATCGAAGCCAAAAGTACTTCCGCCGAGCTTGTCGGCCCGAGCCCAGAAGCTCACGGCGTAGGCCATCGCCCGCCTCGTGCGGATCGGGTGCTCGGGCGAGGAGACCACGTAGCCAGCGGTGTCGGCCGGGTGGTGGATGCGGAAGCAGGCCCTGCCGCCGTGCGGGTTTGAGCTGTCGAGCGTGAAGTTCTTGGGGTCCTTGTACTTAGACGCGCCCCACATCGTCCATCCCGGGGGCGGGCCTCCCGGAGAAGCGCGCTCGAAGTCGCCGTTCACGATAAGGTTCTCCCCGCCCTCCGCAAGGGCGAGGAGGAGCGCAGCTACAAGCGCCGCGAAGCGCGCACGACCACCAGCGTTCGCCATCGCTTGGTCCCCCACAACTGTCCGGCAGGCCACCCAGAGCATTCCAGCAGCGCGGCAGCGGGCAGTAGCGAGCGTCCGGCGTTGCTGGACCGCCAGTTGCCTGCCCCCCTCGAGCCCATGCCACGGGCTCAGTCTACACGGCAAGCCGGGCCACGTCAAGGCCGACTACAGGGTGATTGGCGCGCCGAGGGGCAAGCCATCGCGCACGTTGAAGCCCGGCAACATGGCGTTGCGGAAGATCAACATCGCTAAACGTCCACAGGGCAAAGGCTTGCAGCGTTCTCCAGGGAATGGCGTTGCCAATCGTCAACATGCGCCTTGCGCGGTGAGAGAGAGTAGCCCCGCGCCAGTGTACATAAGTAGTGAGCCGGCCAGGACTAACGCGGAATCGTCAATGCCCGAGTGCGCGGCACGCCGATTGCCGGTAAAATGAACCTTTCAGGTGTTTGTGGTTGCACGTGTAGAGGAGTGGGCAATGGCCAAGAGGGGTTGTGGAGCGTCGGGGTTGCTGGCCGTGATGGCGGCGACGCTGGTCGCGGCGGGTGCGGCGAGCGCTGGGCCGGTCACTGACCCCAGCGTGGTCGGCTCGGACCTCCTGGCCAACAAGGCTCCGGCGGCCGGGCAAGGCCCGGGTCTGCCGACCTACCATGTGCGCTACGCCTTCGTGCCCAACGACCCTTATTTCCACAGGGACACCCCGGCCGCCGGCTGGCCCGGCCAGTGGCACCTGATCAACGAACACGTCGCCGGCCTCGACGCCGGCCTCCAGGGTGCCTGGAATCGCGATCTCACGGGTGCCGGTGTCATCATAGGCATGGTGGACGACTGCCTCCAGACGACTCACCCCGACCTGGCGCCGAACTATATTCCGGCGCACAGTTGGGACTTCGGGCAGGGCGACGCGAACCCCGACCCCGTCTACAGCAACGACCGGCACGGCGTCTCCACCGCGGGCGTGGCGGCTGCGCGCGGCGGGAACGCCCTCGGTGTCACGGGCGCCGCTCCCTACGCGGGCCTGGCGGGGCTGCGGATCGACTTCCCGAACCAGACAGACGCCATGTTCGTCAACGCCACTCTCTATCACAGCAGCGGCGGCGACACCAGCATTGGCGTGAAGAACCACAGCTACGGCATCCCCGCCCCGTACATCCCGAGCACCAACCAGGTGAACGCTCTGGTGACTTCAGCCACGGCAGGCACGATCCACTGCCTGGCCGCCGGCAACGACCGGGGGACGTCGGGGCAGGATGCCAACAAGAAGGACCTTCAGAACAGCCCGGAAGCCATCGCCGTGGCCGCCTTGGGCAGCGATGGCATGTATGCCTGGTACAGCAACTTCGGCGCAAACGTCTTCGTCACCGCCCCGTCGAGCGGTGTCTCCTACGGCATCACGACCACCGACCGCACCGGCACGTTGGGCTACAATACTGACTCGGGCGACACGTTCCCCGACGTTGACTACACGAGCGTCTTCGGCGGCACCTCGGCCTCGAGCCCGATAGTCGCTGGCATCATGGCCCTCGGCAAGCAGGTTCGCCCCGACATGGACGTGCGCCTGGCCAAGCACCTCCTGACCAGCACGTCGAAGATCGTGCATCCCACCGACGCGAGCGTGGAGAGCGACGGCGGCTGGAAGACCAACGCCGCAGGCTATCAGTTCAACCAGAACTACGGCTTCGGGCTAGTTGACGCGGACGCCTTCACCCTGGCGGCCGCGGACCCGCTCCTCGCGCTCTCCCCCCTCTCCACCGAGAGCACCGGCCGGTTCAGCGTCGGCCTCGGGATACCGGACGCTAGCCCCACCGGCATCACGCAGACCTTCCAAATCGACTCCTCGGTCCCGCTCGAGGAGATGCTGGTCTACCTGAACATCACCCACACGTATCGTGGCGACCTCGAGGCCTACCTCACGTCGCCCAGCGGCACCACCGGCCGCCTGATGATCCGCTCAGGCAGCGATGGTGCTGACAACATTGACTGGTGGTTCACCTCCAACACCTTCTGGGGCGAGGACCCGCAGGGAACCTGGTCCCTCAACGTCCGCGACGTATTCGCTATCGACACCGGCACGTGGAACTCCTTCGAGGCCCTTGCCCGCATGGGCTACACCTACCAGCGCAGCCAGGGGGAAATCCCGGAGCCGTGCACCCTGTCGCTCGTGGGCCTGGGCCTCCTGGCGTTTCTTCGCCGTCGCGCCCGCCGCTGAGGCAAGCTGGAAGAGACAAGCCCTCGACCACTGATTGAGCAGCGCTGAGGAGACGTCTGGGGTGCGCTCCCAGGAGGGGGGTCCGGCCGCGGCAATGGGCGCGGAGGGAGTCAAGCGTGGCAGAGGCGGCGTGGCAGCGGGCTCTCGGTGGCAAGGAGTTCGTGGAGGAGCCGTGCGTGGAGGCCATCGCGTAGCGAGCGGTGGGCAGGCGTGTTCCATAGGTTGTGGAGCTGATCGGGGTCCTCGTGGAGGTCGAACATCTCGCCGTAAGTCTGGCCGGAATAAACGGTTAGCTGATAGCGGTCGGTGATGAGGGTGCGGAGGCGGAGGCCAAGGTAGTCCTCGTCGTTCTCGACAATCAAGGCATCGCGGAGCGAGGGTCGCTCGCCGCGCAGAACGGGCGCGAGGGAGAGGCCGGGCCAGGGAGGGGGCATCTGCGGGCACTCGGGCTTGGCTGGCACGGGGCCTTCAGGGATGGGGACGCCCGCGAGGTCGAGGATGGTCGGGGCGAAGTCGAGGTGGCTGGCCAGGGCATCGGATACCACGCCTGCGGGGAAGCGGCCGGGCCAGGACCAGATGAAGGGGACGCGCAGGAGGCCATCGAAGTGGAACGGCCCCTTGTTGATGAGCCAGTGGTCGCCCATCATATCGCCGTGGTCCGACATGAACATGACGACCGTGTTCTCCCTAAGTCCATTGCTGTCAAGGGCATCGAGTATTCGGCCGATGTGGTGGTCGAAGAGGGACACCATGCCATAGGTGAGGGCGATGATTTCGCGGAGTTGGCCGTCGGCCATGCGGGTGGCGTGGACACGGCCGCTGAGCCAGCGGTCGCGGTCGCGGATTTCGCGGAAGTGGGGCGGTAAATCGTCCAGTTCCCCCTCGCGTCGGGCGGGGAGCGCAACATCTTGCGGGTCATACATTTCGGACCACGGAGCGGGCGGGCAGTAGGGGTGGTGGGGGTCGGGGAAGGAGCACCAGAGGAAGAAGGGCTTGGGCTGTCGGGCGGCATCGTTCAAGAAGGCGATGGTGCGGTCGGCGGCCCAGGCGGAGTGGTGTAACTCCTGCGGCAGGGCGGACTTCCAGGACTGCTCGGCCTTGTGGAGCGTGGGCGTTCCCGCCTTCGCCTGGAGAAGCTCGAAGCCGTCGGACCGCTGGGCGACGAGCCAGGCCCGGTAGTCGCCCCACATCCAGGAGCCGTGGCCGCCGGCGAACTCGACCCCTTCGAGACCGTAGTAGGGCGTGGGGATGGCGGCGAGGCGACCGCTGTCCCACATCGCCCTGCTTTCGGGGAACTCGGCGGGGTCGAGCTCCTCGATGGGCCGGCCGTTCGGCGTGCCGAAGGGGCGGAGGTGGAGCTTGCCGATCGAGTGGGTGCGGTAGCCTGCCTGGCGCAGCGCCTCGGTCATCGTCGGCACGGAACGGTCGAGGGGAATGCCGTTGGTCCGCACGCCGTGTCCGCGCGCGGTCCGCCCAGTGAAGAACGTCGAGCGTGCAGGCATGCAGAGCGGGTTGTTGACGTAGGCGCGCGAGAAGCGCACGCCTGAGTCCGCGAGGCGGTCAATCCCCGGCGTGCGCACGACGGGGTTGCCGGCGCAGCCGAGGTGGTCGGCCCGCTGTTGGTCGGTCACGATGCACAGGAAGTGCGGGCGGTTGGACACGTGTGCCTCCTGCTTGCACGGCCGAGGGCGGCCCCCAGATGGTCCGCGTGGGGGCGACCCCGCTGAGGTGAGGCGCCGGCCCTTGACGCGCCTACTTCCCAAAGCGGACTCGCGCGCTGGCGAGCATGAACCACCTGTGGAACCAGCGGGCGACTGCCTCGGGCGGGGTGACGTTGGCGATGCGGAGCGTGTTGATGCCCTTCTTGAGGGTGCCAGCAGGGATGTCGAAGGACTGCGTTGACCAGTTGCGCTTGACGACGCTCGCCTGGCCCTCGAAGAGCTTCTTCCCGTTGACCTCGATGCGAATGAGGGCGGGCGGCACGTCGTGATCGCAGTCCTGCCCTTCGACCTCGAGCCTGGCCGCGCCGTCACCGGGGAGGGCGTCGAGCTCGAACTCCACCTCTGTGAAGTCGCTTCGGTTGGCGCTGTTGCCTTTGACGTAGACGGCCACGGCGGTCTTCGGCGGGCACTGCTTGTCGTACTTCTCCGGCCCGAAGCCGGCGTAGAGGAAGTCCTCGGCGGGCAGGAGAATGCCGTCGGGCGTCTTGACGCCCTTGGGTGCCACCAGCTTCCTGTCGTGGGCCCAGGCCTGGACGAGCTTCCTCGCCCCGGGCAGCCGCGCTTCGAGGCCGACCGCCGCCAGGTCGGCCATGCGGACGAGTGCCATCTTCTCCGCCGGCGTGTCCTCGGTCAGCGCGAGCAGGCGGTCGAACTGGAACTCCATCGCGGCCTTGGTCGCCGCGTCGAGCTGAGCGGAGACGGGGTGCTCCATCCAGTCGAGGAGGAAGAGCCTCTGCTCGTTGGCCAGCCCCGAGGCGAGGCCGACGGCCCGGCACTTGGCGCAACTGCACCACCGCGACTGCCGGTGGTCCTTCCCGTAGGACAAAGCGTCGGCCTGGCGCCTCGCGGTCTCGTGTGCCTGCGACAGGCAGGCCACGGCCTGTTCCGCGAGCGCCTGGCTGTAGTAGCCGACGGGATAGAGCCGCGCCAGCTCGGGGTTGCTCTTGAGGGTCTCCTCGTAGCGCTGATGGGTTAGCTGGAAGAAAGCGGCGACGGGTTTGGCCGCCGGGCCGTAGTGGTGGGCGATGAACTCCTCGGCGATGGCGTGAGGGTCCTGCTCGGGATTCCACATCAGCCGGGCGAACAGGTATTCCCACACCGGGGTGAAGTTCTTCGGCCGCCCGTAGGTAGCCCAGATTCCCCGCAGGCCCCGCTTCGCGTAGTACCGCAGGCGCGAAGCGGTCGTGTCAACGAGTGCCGGCTGATAGGTGTCGGCCAGGTACTCGCAGACCATGTAGCTCTGGGGCACGATGGCGAGCCAGCCGTTGATCTTCGCCAGGTTCCGCTCCAGCTCGGGCGCCTTCCTGGCCATGGCGTGGTCCCAGAAGGGCACGTTGCCGCAGCCCGTGGAGCCGATGATCCAAACGTTCTTCTCCGGGCGGATGCGGGGCGGAGCCACATCCGAGCCGCCATAGGCGAAGGTGAAGATGATGCGGTCGGCGAACTGCTCGCCGACGGCCTTTGCCACGGGGTTCACCCACGAGAGAAGCCGGGTGGCGTATTGGCCTGGCTCGGGGTCGAGCTTGAGGCACTCGGGGCACTGGCACCAGGTGCCGGTGTCGCCGTAGGTGATGGGGAAGAAGCGCTTGTCGGGCTCGAGCTTCACCCAGGCCAGGGCGCGCTCGGTGGCGATCCTCGTCACGTCCGGGTTCGAGAGGCACAGGGGCGTGCGATGGTCGGTGAAATCGCTCTTGCCGACCCGCTTGCCGTTCTTCAGCATCGCGTAGTATTCGGGGTGCTGGTCGTAGAAGAGCAGCTTGGGCACGAGGTAGCCGGCCGAGTGGTCCACCCACAGGTCCGAGCCGGTCTTCTTCTCATCGAAGAGTTCGGGGTTCAGCCCCTTCTTTCCATCGCCCACCAGGTAGAACATCTGCCGCCACGCCCACTGCCGTCCCGTGCGATAGGCGAAGGCCGGCCGCTCGGCCAGAGAGAGGGGCGCGACCTCGGCCCCGAGGCCCTGCGGCGCCGCCGCGCCCTGGATCGAGGGGGCGTAGAAGCGCACCCCCAGCTTCTCGAAGAAGGCGTACACACCAAAGAGCGTCGCCGCGGGGTCCGGGCCGGCGATCGCGATGCCGTCGGCGGCGCACTTGATCACGTAGCCGCCGGGCGACACGTTGTCCAGCTCCTGCTGCGTCACCTTGCCTGCCGCAATGGCCGCCTTCCCGAGGAGAACGGCCGGCTCGCCCTCCTTCGCCTCGGGCAGTGCGACGCCGAAGAGCTTCTTCATGCCCGCCTGAAGCTCCTTGACGGCCATCTGGTCGAGACCCGTCAAAGGCCCGGCGACCCGGATGCCCTTCAGGCGGGCGACGGCGAGCCCCGGCTCCCCGCCCAACAGCGGCCCGGCCGCCGCAAGCGAAAGGAAAAGGCCCACCGAGAGTGCGCGTGGCATCGTTGGTTCTCCTTCGGCCTCCCCATCGGGCAGTCGGCGCAGCATTCCAGCCTGATCAATGTCACGCCGGGCTGGTGCTCAGAGTCCACCAAGCCAATCGTATCCCTTGCATCCCGCGAGTTCAAACGCCAGAGCCGGCCGTGCGCGTCCACTGGCCCGCGCAAAGCGGCTGCGTGTGGCCGGGGTCAGGCCGCGTGGGAGAACATTGCAGAGTTGTTCAACTCCGTAATGTTCTCCCCAGCGGTCAGGGACCGAGGACCCCTCGATCCCTCGGCGCGCTCCTGGACCCCTCCATTCCCTGCGCACTTCCCCAGCGCGGTGATCTCCGAGCCAGACTCCGCGCGCGCAAGCCGGCCGCGCGACTTGACACGCGCTCCACCTCGTGGTTGATTGGCTCTGTCCCGAACCTGCAAAGGAGTGCGTGATGGCTGGCTGCACGAGGCGAGCGTTTCTCGGCGCGATCGGGGCCGGCACCTCGGCCTTCGCGGCATCCCGCGTGCTGGGCGCCGGGGAGAAGCCGGCCCAGCGCCCTAACATCGTGGTCATCCTGGCCGACGACCTGGGCTACGGCGACGTGGGCTGCTACAACCCGAAGGGAAAGATACCGACGCCCTGCGCCGACCGCCTGGCGGCGGAGGGGGTGTGCTTCACCGACGCGCACA
>VGYV01000105.1 GCA_016872855.1 Planctomycetota bacterium | reverse complement strand
GCATGCGCTGCTGGAATTGGGGGGTCTGCATCTCGCGGCGGCGCGCCTGGAGGAGGTCGTGGTGTTCGCCGACGGCGAGGATGCGTCGCCCGGTGCGGCTCTTGGTGCAGCGGGGGCGCCCCCCACACCCCCCATCCCCCTCTCCCCCTCTGGGGAGAGGGGACAGGGGGTGAGGGGCTGCGGCGGATAGTGTCCAATCCCTCGCCCCACCGAGGCAAGCTCGGTGGGGGCGGGAAGATCGGTTAGGAGTCGAGCCATGATGAGAGTTGCTCTCGCCTGGGCATCGGTCGCGTTGGCAGCGGGTCCCGCTCTCGCGGCAGCAAGGATTGACCTTGCGAAGCCGGCGTCGCTCACGAGGGACGAAGAGGCCAGGAAGTACAAGGAACGGGCCGAAGCCATCAAGGCGGGCGACTACCAGCGCGCCTGGGATGCCTGCACGCAGCTTCTGCTGAACGAGGGCCACTATGGTGGGGGACACCGGCACGAGGAGGCGAAGATGCTCGCGCAGATCGCGCTGGTTGATCCCAAAGTGGCCGAGAACGGCCGCGAGCGCCTCGAAGTCCTCATTGACCTCCTCAAGCAGTTCGACGCGAGAGCAACGGCACAAGACGAAGCCGAGAGGCGCGCGGGTACGCCCGGCCGCCTGACTTGGAAGATTGGCCTCGACCAAATGGCACTCCAGTTCGCCGTCCTGGCGATGGCGTGCAAGGAGGAGCGCAAGGCGGAGGAACTCATCGAGGCGGCTGCCGGCTACGCGCTCCTTCGCAACATCGCGGCAATGCCGCGCAAGGACTTGCGCGACGCCCTTGTCCCCTTCCTGAAGAGACTCCTGCTCTACCTCGTCGTCTTCGGCAAGACCGACAGGGCCGTTCAGCTCATCCAGCGCCACTGGGAGCAGCTCGGCGACGAGCAGTGGAAGGCCGAGGGCGCGCCCAAGACGGAGCAGTTCATCCGCGGATGCGCCCTGCTTCAGGTGGCCAACCTGGTCGAGGAGACGGGCAATCTGCCCGCCGCTGCCCGGCTCCTGCTGCGGGCATACAACTCGTTCGGCTTCGACACGAGGAAGCCGGCGGCGGACCCGAGGGAGGAGCAGGTCTTCCGGCAGGCACTCCTTGCCTGCGCGAAGGTCAAGGCAGGCGCCGGAGCTGGCGAGTACAGCCGCTGGACAGATGAGCCTCTCCCGAAGTATGAGGATACCAAGGTTCTCCGAAAGACCTTCCAGGCGCTTCTGGATCAACTGGCAGATGCCTACCTGAAGCAGGACGTGGAGGGCGCCCTGAAGCTCTTTAGTGAGCCGGAGAAGGTGAAGAAGGTGGTCACACAGGCATTCGGCCAGGAGCCGCGGTTCCGTTCCCTTAGCTGGACCGTTCAGCAGATCACCCCGGTCAAGACCACCGACACGCGGGCCTTCGTCGAGTGTGAGTGCACCGGCACCCGCGTAACCGGGGAGAAGCGGAGCGGGCCCAAGCCTTTCCTCTTTGTCCGTAGCGATGGCAATTGGAAGCTCGGTGACTTCTGAGGGCCGGTGGCGCAGAGCGCCATCCCCGGACTGCTCTCCGGTTTCGGTAACGGACTCCGGGGGAGGGTGCCGACTAGAGAAGAACTGGTGCTTGCCGCTTAGGTTGTAGGTTGTGGCCCGACCCTACCTCCCGCGGAGCCGGGGACCAAGGGGAGCATGGGGTAGCAAGCACATGTTGGGCCTCAACCAGCCGTCGTACACAAGCCCTTGTGGTGAAACAGGTCGGGAGAGAACCGGGGAGCATGGGGAGCATGGGGACCAAGCACATGTTGTGGCTTGGGCCTGCTGGCACACAACCCGTAGGGGCCATCGGAGGACGGGGTCGCGCCGGGACGGATCAGCGAGGAGCCTGGACGCTCTTTCCGCCGAAGGCGATGCGGGTGCCGTCGAAGAGGAGGAGGACGGGCCTCGGGCCGCCCAGGCGGATGAGGCCGGAGCGGCCGTCGAAGGCAACCTTGCCCTCGTGGAATTGAACGGGCTGCGGGGTGAGGAAGAGGTAGTCCTCGAAGCCAGTCCCCTTGATGTGGTAGCCGGGGCCGAAGGGTTTCACATCGAGGGGCTCGCCCCAGGTGATGAGGTTCAGATGGCCGTCGCCCGCGGGGCGGGTCAGGGTGAGGCGCTGCTGGTTGAGGAGGGGGTCGGTAGCGATCTCGACCTTCGCCGGCTCCTTGCCGAGGGGGTAGAGGAGCACGTCAAGTCCGAGGCGGCCGGGGCAGAAGAAGTGGCTGCCGCGGCGCTCGATCCTGTGGACGAGGAGGGGGAGGACGAAGTTGGACGTGTCCTCGGCGTCGTCGCGGATGGCGAAGTAGTGGTTCTTGGCGAAGACGATGGTGCGGGCGGCCTTGGCGTCGGGGAAGACGCCGCGGCAGTAGTCGGCGGCGGGGTCGAGAGCGAAGCGCTCGACGCGGCCGTTGCCCAGGTAGCGGTGTTCGGACCCGAGGGTGAGGGTGGCGTGGCGGGCGGGGATGAAGTTCTCGTCGCCGTCGAGCGAGAGGGGGCGGTTGCGGGCGTAGAGGACGAAGCTGCCCTCGGAGGCGTGGTAGCGGTAGCCGCCCGTGCCGCACTTGAAGAGGAGGTAGCTCTCGCGGCCGGTGCCCCAGGCGCCGCGGAAGCAGAAGCCGTATTGGGGCAGGTTCTCGGAGGCGAGGGACTTCATCGTCGCCTTCTCGACGAAGGCTGAGTCCATCTGGGCGATGAGGTGCCCCTTGATGTCAATGCCTGCCTTGCTGCTGATGTCGAAGCCGCCGGCCTTCCAGGCGCCGAGGAGGTCGCGGGCCAGGTCGCGGCGGCCGGCGCGAGCGGCGACGAGGCCGTAGAGGCCGATGCCGTCCTGGATGGAATGGCCGCCTTCGCCGCCGTGGTCGCCGACGCCCGGGTGGCGGCGGCCCTTCGACACGTCGGCGTAGGACTTGCCGGCGGGCAGGCCGTCAATGCACACGTTGTCGTCGAGGGGGTGCTCTGGGGTGACGGTTCGTGCGGCGAAGCGGAGGAAGAGCTCGTGCTTCGGCAGGCCGAAGGGGTCGTAGCGTGACCAGCGGCAGTTGAGGAGTCGGGCGTTCATGGCCGCGGCGGTGCGCAGGCTCCAGAGGTAGTAGCAGCCGAGGTTCTCTTGCCACTTGCCGCTCACGTCGCTGGTGAAGGCGATGAGGGATTCCCTGAATTGGTTGATGGCGCGCTCGACGAGCTTCGGGGCGTCGGGATGGGTGGGGAAGCAGAGGGCGAAGGCGGTGAGGGCGTCGAGGCGGCTGAAGTCGAAGTTGCGGTGGCCCGCGTGGTAGCGCCAGGCCATGAAGTCGCCGCTGTCGAGGGCGTAGGCGACGAACATCATGCGGGCGCGAATGGTGCGAAGCGCTGCCTCGTCGTGGATGTTCGAGTTGGCGAGCGCGTCGTAGACGTCGGCGCTGGAGTAGGGGAACCCTCGGATGGGGACGGGGGACCAGATGTTGGAGCGCATCTTGCCGGCTCGGACGCCTGGCACGCAGTCGCCGCGCGGCGTGCAGTCGCGCACGGCCCAGGCCCGCTCGGGGTCGCCGGTGAAGAGGAACTCGATGGCGGCGGGCGGGCGCTCGTAGAAGAGGGACTGGAAGTGTTGGACGCGGCGCGGCTCGGCAATGAGCTTCATCAGCGGGTCGGTCTTCAGGGCGCGGGCGACCTGGGCCAGGCGGTCGCGGGGGACGACGAGGCGGGGATGGCTGTCGAGCGGCTCCTCATCCCAGTCGAGCACGAGGTCTTTGTACCAATCGAGGGTCGTCTCGCCCACGCAGGCGCGGAGGTCGGCGGCCTTGTTTGGCGCGTCGTCCTTGGGCGTGACGGCGAGTCCCCAGCGACGCTCGCCCGCGAAGAAGGGATAGGAGAAATGGGCGTCGCCCTTCTCCTCGAACGCGTCAATCGAGTCGCGGCCGCCCGCGTGGGGGTCGCCGTTCCAGCGGCTCTTGTCGCCGAACGTGGCGGCGCGCCAGCGCTCCTGGCTCTGGACCAGCCAGTCGCCGGGATGGATGGTGAAGCAGGTGATGAGGTCGTTGGCGTCGGGGGTGTCGCGGAAGAAGCCTGCGGCGTCGCCCTCGCCGGGCGGCGCCCACATGATGTAGCGGTGCATCTGGATGAGGTTTCGGCGGGACTGGCAGGAGATGGCCTGGACGTGGAGCTTGTTGATCCAGCAGAGCGCGGCGCGATTGGGCTGGAAATCTGCGAAGACGCTGAAGCGGAACTCGCCGGTGGACAGGCCGCGGCACTTTTCGGCGACGAGGACGTATGGCTCGCCCGAGAGAAAGGTCAGGGTCGCCTCGTAGGCGCCGCCTTCCTCGAAGCCGTACTCGAGGCGCAGGCGGCGCATCAGCGGCCCGTCCTCGACCCACGTCGAGGCCATGCGCGTCACCTGCCCCCGGCCGATGAGTGAGCCTTTGCCTCGCCAGACGCCATCGGGGCCTTTGACGGCGAAGATGGGCGCCGGGGCGGATGAGACATGCATCGCTGGGGGAATGGGTCGCGGTGGGCCGGCCGGCACGCGGAAGCTGGCCACGCCCGACGAGACCTCAAGGGTGTTCCCCTCGGCCTTCTTGACCGAGAGGTTGGATTCGAATTGTGGCGGCTTTGCCTCCTGGTCCCCGCCGAAGAGGAAGTAGGCGGCCATGCCCGATGCGGGCAGGCTGGAGAAGAAGGTGAGCGTGCCCGTGTTGCCCTCGCCTGCCATGAACTGGAAGGGGACGGGGAGGCCGTGGAGGTCCACGAGGCGCAGCGATGAGGGTTTCACGCGGCGGGGCAGCTCGATGGCGTAGTGGAGGGGCGAGCGGGGCCAGGGGCGGCCCGTCCAGTCGCGGAGCACGAACGTGCGGATGCATCGGCGCTCCCGGCCCTGTGGCGACAAGCGTCCCGCTTGTCGGCCCTCCGCAAGCGAGACGCTTGCGGCTACGTCGTCGAACGCCACCTCCGGCAGCGCGGGGTCGGGCAGGCGCTTGAGGGGCGTGCGGCCGAAGCGGATGTCCATCGTCTTGCGGTCGTTGAGCTCCAGCGGAAAGGTCTTGGGGCCGAAGGTGGTGGAGAGGCAGGTGGGCGGGTCGTCGGGCTTCGTGGCGGCGAGGAACTCGTATTGGACGTGATATGGCAGGCTGCGGAAGGCGTAGCGCCCCTCCCCGTCGCTCTTCGTGCGGGCGAGGATCAGGTGCTTCTCCTCGCGGATGGGCGACAGGCGGGCGAGGGCGACGGTGGCGTTGGGGACGGGCCGACCGCGCTCGTCGAGCACCTGGCCGGCGATGGAGGGCATGCCGGCCAGGTCGCGGTCGAGGTTGGCCTGCGCCCGTGGGCTGACGAGTGGGCGGATGCGTTTCATCTCTTCGGCTGCCGCGTCGTACTGGCCGTCGAGCTGGTAGAGGCCGAGCAGGCTCAGGTGGCAGTGTTCGACCCACTTGCCCTTCGGATAGGTCTCGACATACCAGAGGTAGACCTTTCGTGCCGGCTCGATGCCGTCCGAGCGCAGGCGGGCGAGTGCGAGGCCGCCCAGGGCGTCGCGCGCCCAATCGCTGTCAGGCCACTCCCGTACGATGTCGAGCGGCACCTGGAGCGCCTCGGCGTCCATCCGCTGTAGCCGCAGGTTGCGCGCGAGCCGCTCGTACATCGCCTTCTTCAGCTCGGGCGTCGTGGCGTTCTGAATGGCCTGACGCTGGAGGTCGAGCGACTCCTTGCCACGCCGGCTGCGGCGATAGGCGTCGGCCAGGATGTCGAGGAGGCGCGGGTCGCCTGGGAAGCGTTCGAGGGCGGCCTTGACGACGGCCTCGGCGCCCTCGATCCAGTCGCGGCGTTCGTTCAGCAGCGGCCTCGCCGCGCGGTCCACCACCTCCGCCGTCACCTTGTCCCCGTAGCGGACCAGCATGAGCTTGTAGTAGTCGAGCGAGCGATACGCCTCGGAGTCACGGATGCCGGCGACGAACAGCTCGATGCCTTCCTTCTCGGGGAAGTCGGGGGGCAGCTCCTTGAGCGCCGCGATACGCTTGTCGCCGGTTGTGGCCCCGAAGAGGGCTTTGTACACGGCCGCGCGCTGGTCGGGGCCAAGAGGCGACTTGAGGAGGGAACGGCACTCGGCCTCGATGGCCGCCGCATCGCGGATCTTCTCGAGCGAGCGCAGGCGGGCAAGCGGATCGGCCCCCTCGCCTGCGAAGCACCACCCGAGGCACAGCGCCAACAAGGGTCGAGCAAGCGCCTTCATGGCCGACTCCCAGCAAAGAGTTGTGGCTGGCACCTGGCATCACCCACAGCGTATCGGCCCGGCCCCCGTGGGTCAACAACGCGTCCGCGCGATGCGGGACAGACCGGGCGTCGTGTGACGGGTGGGCGAACGGACTCGATTACTGACCTCTGGAACTGCGTAATCAGCGCCCGCCGCCTGGCAAGGCGCAGCGGAGCGCTCGGTGCGCGGCCGGCGAGGCTCATTATGCACCTTGTGGGCTTTGGCACATTTCCCCTCGGGGTCCCGGCTGATGACCAGCAGCACAGGCACCGCCCGCAAGACGTTCCACCGTACCCAGTCACTGCCCCAAGTCAAAGTGCAGTTGAGGTCGGCCCCCGCCCTCCCGCTTGCGGCGGGCGCGGGCATGATGTACGATCCGACCGAGGATGACAATGCCCACACAAGGGGAACCGCAGCCGACCTTTCTGCCCATGACCCGCGCGGAGATGGCGCGCCTCGGGTGGCAGGAGCTGGATGTGCTCCTTGTGACCGGCGACGCGTACGTGGACCACCCCGCGTTCGGGGCGGCGCTGCTCGGGCGGTGGCTCGTCCACCACGGCTATCGCGTCGGCATCGTGGCGCAGCCTAGGTGGGACACGGCGGATGACGTGGCCCGGCTCGGCCGCCCGCGGCTGTTCGCGGGCGTGACGGCCGGGGCGCTCGACTCGATGCTCGCCCACTACACGGCCTTCCGCAAGAAGCGGCACGACGATGCCTACACGCCCGGCGGCCGCGCGGGGGCGAGGCCGAATCGCGCCACCATCGTCTACGCCAACCTCGTGCTGCGGGCCTTCTCCGGCCTCCCAGTCGTCATCGGCGGCATCGAAGCCTCGATGCGCCGGGCCAGCCATTACGACTTCTGGACCGACAAGCTCCGCCGCTCGATCCTCCTCGACAGCAAGGCCGACCTGCTCATCTGCGGCATGGCGGAGAGGGCGATTCTGGAGGTGGCCGAGCGGCTCCGGGACGCGGCTGCGTGCCGCGTGCCGCGTGCCGCGTGCCCGGAAGAAGCCTTACGTGGGGTGCGGGGGACGGCGGTTGCTTTGTCTGATCGGCCTGATCCGACGGATCCGACGGATCGGTCGGATCGGCCAGTGTGGACGCTTCCCTCGCACGAGGAAATCGCGGCCGAGCCCAAGAAGCTGATGGCGGCCACGCTGCTGCTCGAACGCCAGGTGCACGACGGCTCCGCCTGGGCCACGCAGGCCGCAGGCAATCGGACCGTGGTTTTCGCCCCGCCCGCCGAGCCGCTGACGACCGAAGAGCTGGATGCGCTCTACGCGCTGCCCTTCACGCGGCGGCCACATCCTCTCTATGGTTCAGGGGAGGGACCAGGCGAGAGGCAAGGGTCGCCCCAAGGGTACACCCTCCCCCTGCCCCCTCCCTCTGAGAGGGAGGGGGGTCGGGGCCCGATCCCGGCGTGGGAGGGGGGTCGGGGGCCGATCCCTGCGGCCGAGATGGTGCAGTTCAGCCTCACGACACATCGGGGCTGCGCGGGGGGCTGCTCGTTCTGCGCGCTGGCGCTGCACCAAGGGCGCCGCATCCGCTCGCGGAGCCGCCAGTCCATCCTCGACGAGGCGGGTCGCCTCACGCGGCACCCCGACTGGAAGGGGAGCCTGAGCGATGCCGGCGGCCCGACGGCGAATCTGTGGGGAGCGCGCTGCACGGCAGAAAAGGGGACATTCTACTTTTCTGCCGCAGAAAAGTTGAATGTCCCCTTTTCTGCCTGCCACCGCGCGAGCTGCCTCCACCCGAGCATCTGCGGGCACTTCAAGGTGGACCAGGCGGCCCTGGCCGACCTGCTCCGCAGCATCGCCCGATTGCCCGGCGTCAAGCACGTGCGGACCGCCAGCGGCGTGCGGCACGACGTGGCGATGCTCGACGAGGGCTACGTGCGGGCGCTCGTCGGCGAATTCACCGGCGGCCAACTCAAGCTCGCGCCCGAGCATTCGTGCGACCGCGTGCTGTGGCTGATGCGCAAGCCCGCCTTCGCCGCATTCGAGCGGTTCCTCACGGTCTTCGAGCGCCTCTCGCGCGAGGCGGGGAAGGAGCAATACGTCGTGCCCTACCTCCTCAGCGCTTTCCCCGGCTGCACGGATGCCGATATGCGGGCGCTGGCGGCGTGGCTGCGGCGGCGCGGCTGGCGGCCCCAGCAGGTGCAGTGCTTCATCCCCACCCCCGGCACCGTGGCCACGGCCATGTTCTACGCGGGCATTGACCCCGAGGGCAATCCCATCCCCGTGGCCCGCACGGATGCGGAGCGGATGAGGCAGCACTACATCCTGGCGCCGGCGAAGAGGGAAAGCCGACGCGTGACGCGTGACGCGTGACTGGAGGAAGGACGCCGGTGCGCTGGAAGCGGTGCTACACCCCCCTCGCCTTGGTTGTGGCGGCGCTCGCGTGCGAGATGGCCGCCATCGCGGCACTGGCCCCGTCGTCGCGCCGAAAGGTGGTCTTCGCGGACGACCGTTTCGCGCTCGACTACCAGGTGTTCTACGACGCCAGCGTGGCCCTCCGCAAGGGCGACAATCCGTACCAGTCTATTCGCTACGTCACCCCGCCTACGGCAGCGCTGCTCAACCGACCGCTCGCGCTCTTGCCCTTCGGGACGGCAGCGTGGGTAGCCGCGGCGGGAACCGTGCTGTGCCTGCTCCTGGCGCAGGCGGCGGCCACGACCGCCTTCTTCTCCCTGCGTACGCGAGAGGGGTGGACGGTGCTGGGGCTCGGCGTGGCCGCCATGGCCCTCAGCTATCCCGTCTACTTCCTCGTCTACCGCGGCAACATAGACGCCTTTGTGCTCGCCCCGATGTGCGTCGCGCTGTTGCTGAGCGGGACGCGCGGTGTGGTGGGGGGAGCGTGCCTGGGGCTGGCGGCGGCGCTGAAGGTCTATCCTGCGCTGCTGGCCGTGCCGCTGGCGATTCAGCGGCGGTGGCGGGTGTTGGCGAGCGCGGGCGTGGTCGTGGCGCTCTTCATCGCGATGACGCCGGGGTTGTGGGCCGGGGCCGTGCGGCGCATGCTCTGGCGGTCCTCGTGCTTCGAGATGACGGAGAACGGTAGCCTGGCCTGCACGTTTGCGTTCCTGGGCGAGGCAGCGGGGCTGCCTGCGAGCCGAAGCGTCTGGCGGGTCCTCGGGCTGATCGCGTTCGGCCTGCTGCTCGGGCTGAGCATTTGGGCCGATTCTCGGCGGCGACTGCGCCACGACGAGGCGGCAGCGTGGATGTACCTGCCCTTCATGGTAGCGGTGCCCGAGTTGAGCTTCCACTACAGCCTCGTCGTCGCGCTGCCGTTGCTGCCTGTGGTGGCGCACCTGTGGAACCGTCGGGGCGCCAAGGGGCTGAGGCTGATCGTCGTGGGACTGGTCCTGGCGCAGGTGCAGGCCGTGGCACTGGCGTGCCTCGGGGGCAGTGGCCTGCCGCATGCCATCCCGGGTGTGGGGCTGTTCCTCGTCCTGCTCGGCTGCACGCGCTGGAAGCTGTCGGGAGACTCGGCATGATCTGAGAGGCCCTCACCCCTCTCCCTTCCCCCTCCCTGAGAGGGAGGGGGGTCCCAACCCCTCTCCCTTGAGGGAGAGGGAAGGGTGAGGGTGAGACGCGGGGATTTGGCCGGCGCCCAACCCTCCCCCCACCCCTCCCTGAGAGGGAGGGGGGTTGAGCGGGCGGACCTGGAGAGCGGGCTGATGAAGCGTGGGTACGAGATTGCCGCGTTCGCGTTCCTGGCCGCGTATGCGGCGCTGCACGTGGCCGCGGGGCTGGCCGTGCCGGGCGAGCGGTTGTGGGGAGCGGACATTATGCGG
Organism: Planctomycetota bacterium; assembly: GCA_016872855.1. GTDB lineage: Bacteria > Planctomycetota > PUPC01 > DSUN01 > DSUN01 > DSUN01. The sequence goes on along the minus strand of VGYV01000105.1, from coordinate 7,519 downwards.
TTCTGCCGCGGGTGGCAGGTGGGGGTATTCGCGTGCCTGGTGGCGGGGTCGCTGGGGCTGGCGTGGCCGGCATTCGCGGCGCAGGTCGAGGCGGCCGTGGCCTGGCTGGGCTCGCGGCTCGGGGCTCGCGGCTCGCGGTTGCCTCTCACGCATGCCGTGCTCTTCGTCGTGAGCGCGGCGGCGCTGTTCCTGCTGGGAACGGAGTATTCGGGCGGGGACGCTAGCTGGATGTGGGAGGCGGGGAAGCTGCCGCTGTTCCTGAAGCGGTCGCCGCTGTCGTCGGCGCCGCTGGTCGTGGGCACGTGGGCGGGCGGGGCGTTGGGCGCGGGCTACCTGCCGTCGCTCCAGGCCACGATCACGCTCGTGGGCGCGCTGAGCGTGTGCGGGCTGTTCCAGTTGTTCCTGACGCTGTTCGGGGACAGGGCTCGGGCCTGGGCGTTCGTGGCCGTGGCGCTGTCGAGCTACGGGATGAGCCGGCTGCTGCCGGGCTACATCGAGGTCTACGGGGTCACGCTACTGTTCCTCATCCTCTTCGAGTGCGCCCTCGTGAGCTACTGCCTGCGGGGGCGGGGGCTGGTGCTGCTCCTGGCCGCGCTGGGGGCATTCGTGCTCGCGCACATTCAGGCGCTCGTCGCCGTGCCGGGCGTTTTCGTGCTCGGAGTGGCGAGGGAGCGTCGGCGGAAGCGCCTCTGGCGGTTTCTTGCGCTCTGGGCGCTTCTTGCTCTGGTGCTGGCCGGCCTCTACCCACTGCTCAAGCACAGGGGGCAGTCGTTTGACCTGGGGTCGGCCCTGGTGCAGCTCGTGCAGCCTGGGGAGGGCGGCTCGCGGTTCTGGTCCACGAACACGGACGAGGGGGGGCCGCTGGTCGCGCCGGCCCGCGTGCTGCTGTCGGGGGGGCACTGGCTGAACGTGCTGAACGTCCACCTGCTCGTGTCCGGGATTGGCTTGGGCCTGCTCGCGCCTGGGCTGGTGTTGTGGCGGCGGGCGGGGAAGGGGGACGCGCTGATCGCGATGAGCGCGGCGAACTACGCGCTGTACTTCGCCGGCACCGTGCTCTTCTACAACTACTTTCAGCCGGTGGAGCGGGACTGGGATATGTTCGGCCCTGGGGCGCTCTACCTGGTGGTGCTGGCGGCGGCTCTGTGGCGGGGCCTGCCGACGGGTAGCCTGCGGCGGGCGCTTCTCATCGTCCTGCCCGTGGCGGGGTGGGTGACGCTTCTGTGGCTGGCCCAGCAGGCGGGGGTGCTGGGCGTGGCCCCGCCGCCGGCGATACGGGTCAGCTTCGCCCTGCCTGGCTGAGCGGTTTGCGCCGCGGCCCGCCACTGGTAGAATGAGGTCGCTTGCAGGAATGCCGCTATGCCTGATGAGGTCGAGCTCAGCGTCGTCGCTCCGATGTTCAACGAGGAGGAGAACATCGCGGAGACGGCGCGCCGCGTGCGCGAGGCCCTGGCCGCCTTCCCCGGCTCGTGGGAGCTGGTGATGGTGGACGACGGGAGCACCGACGGGTCGCGCGCGCGGGCCGAGGCCGAGGCAGCCGCGGACCCCCGCGTGCGCGTGGTGGGCTACACGCCGAACGCGGGCCGCGGGCGGGCGCTCCGCACCGGCTTCGCCGCCGCGCGGGGGCGCTTCGTGGTGACCGTGGACTTCGACCTGAGCTACGAGCCGTCGCACATCCTGCGCCTGCACGCGGCGCTGGAGGGCGGCCCCGACGTGGTGCTGGCTTCGGCTTACATGCCGGGCGGCACGAGCGAGGGGGTCTCGTGGAAGCGGCTGCTCCCGAGCCGACTGGGCAACTGGGTGCTGCGCTTCGCGTGGCCGAAGCGCATCTACACTTCGACCTGTGTTGTCCGCGGCTACCGCCGCGCGGCGCTCGAACGCCTGGCGCTCACGGAGGACGGCAAGGAAATCCACCTCCAGATTCTCAGCGAGGCATTCGACAGGGGGCTGCGGGTCGAGGAGATTCCCGGCCATTTGCGCGCCCGGTCGCGCGGCAAGTCGAAGGCCCGCCTCGGCGGCACCATCGGCAGCCATCTGCGGTTCCTGACCCGGCGGCGCCCGGGGCTGTGCGTGGCCGTGGCCGCCGCAGCCCTGGCCGTGGCCGGCCTGGCGCTCTGGGCACTCGTGCGGTAAAGGGAAGAGGAAGGAGCAAGCGATGGGAAAGGCACTTGTGACCCTCGCCGTCTGGTTGATCCCATTGGTGGCTCTGGCCGGCGAAGAGCGGCCCAGGCCCGAACTCCCCGAGCAGCGGGGCCAGGATGCCGAGCAAAGGATCAGAGAAGTCCTCGCGGCGAGGAGGGTGACGTTCGACTTCGTGGAGACGCCGCTGGCCGACGTGGTGAACTTCCTGGCGGCGCTCGTGGACGCGAACATGGTGGTGCTCCCCGGCGTGAACAAGCAGGCGGCGGTGACCCTGCGGGTGAACGAGATGCCCCTGGGCCAGGCCCTCCAGTGGATCGCCAGACTGGTGGGTGCGCGAGTGGACGTGCGCGAGGGCGCCGTGGTCATCGAGCCGGGGCGGGACGAGCGCCGCGAGCCGCCCCCAGGCCCTCGCCGGCCGTTCGGGCGGGCCACTCTGTCCCTCGGTCCAGGGCTCACCATCGAGATGGAACTCGGCGAGGACGACTTGCGGCCCGAGGCGCGCCAGCTCCTCCTCTTCCTCCTCCACCGCCAGATCATGGGCGAGGCGCAGAAGCACGACCCAAAGGCCATCCAGGAGTTCATGGAGGGCATGGCAAAGCAGCGGCAGATGGAGGCCGAGATGCGCCGGGGCCACGAGACCCTGAGGCAGGCGATGATGGACGCTGATGCCCGCCTGCGGGAGGCGGAGGCCCGCATCAGGGCCGCTGAGGAGGCCCGGCGCCGCGCCGAGGAAGAGGCCCGCCGGGCCCGCGAGCGGCGCGAGCGGCCCGAAGGCGGCGAACGAAAGGGCGAGTTCTGAGGCGATCCCTAACAGTGATGCCGCGCGCTCCACTATACCTGTGAGGAGCAGGACGCCCGATGGAGGCGGAGACGGACCTTGCGAGCCTGGTGGTCGCGGCGAGGGCCGGCTCCGAGGAGGCCTGGCGGCGGCTCGTCGAGGCCCATCAGGCCCCCCTCCTGCGGCTCGCCTGGGCGCTGACTGGCGACCGCGAGCTGGCGGCTGACATCGTTCAGGACGCGCTGGTCGAGGCGTTCCTCCGCATCCGACAGCTCCGGGCGCCAGGGGCCTTCAGCGGCTGGGTGCGGACGATTCTGGTGCGAACCGCCCAGCGGCGGCGCTCCCGGCCCAAGCCGTCGCCCGAGCGAGAGAGGGAGGACGCGCGGACGCCGGAGACCACAGCCGTGGGGGCGGAGCTTCGGCAGGCCGTGGACAGGGCGCTCGCCGCGCTCTCCCCTGCCTGCCGCGAGGCGTTGGCCCTGGCGATGGAAGGTAGCCTCAGCTCCGAGCAGGCCGCCGCCGTACTCGGCTGCTCGCCCGGCGCCTATCGCGTGCGGCTGCACGAGGCCCGACGGCGGATGCGGGAGCGCCTGGCCGAGTTCCTGAAGGAGTAGCCCGTGGACGCCTCTGATGACCGCAACCTCGACGCCTTGCTCCGCGCGGCTGCGCCCGAGGGCGTGCCCGAGGGCCTGGCCGGCCGCGTCCTGGCCACGGCCCGCGCCCGGCAGCGGCGCGGCCGGCTCGTGCGGTGGACCGTCGCCACAGCCGCGGTCCTGGCAGCGGGCGTCGCGGTGCGCCTGTGGCTCGACAGCCACGCCGGCTCCCTGCGGGGCCTGGCGGCGAGGACGGAGGTCGTGGCGCCCCTGCCGAGGCACGAGGCCGAGGAGCGGCCCGCGTCGGCCAGCTTCGCCGTTGTCCTCCCTTCGTCGGGCGCGGCTACCCATAGCGTGATGATGGCGCGGTTCGACGGCCGGGTCGCCATCTGCGCCCGGCCAAAGGCCGTGGAGGACGAGTTCGGCCCGACACCCCGGGCGATGGTCGCCTCGATCTCAGTGGATTAGGAGACAGGACGATGAGGCACGTGTTCGTGGCATTGGCGGTGGCACTTTGGGTCGGCCGGCTGGGATTCGCCGAGGGAGCCGGGGGCGAGAAGCCGCCGAAGCCGGGCGCCAAGCCGGGCGCTGAGGCCAAGCCGGGCGCCAAGCCGGGTGCCGAGGCCAAGCCCGGCGCGGAGGCCAAGCCGGGCGGCGACACCGAGGCCGACAAGAAGATCAAAGACGTCCTGAAGACGAAAAGGGTGACGTTCGACTTCGTGGATACGCCCATCGGCGACGCGATGAATTTCATTCAGGACCTGCTCGGCGTGAACATGGTGGTGGACCCCGGCCTCGACAAGGGGCGGGTGGTCACGCTACGGGGCAACGACATGGCGGTTGGCCAGGCGCTCCAGTGGATTGCGAAGCTGGTGAACGCCAAAATGGAGGTGAAGGACGGCGCCGTGGTGATCCACGTGGCGGACGAGGGCGAGGTGGAGTTCGGGCCGAAGGGCAAGCCCGACAAGGGCATGGGGAAGCACGAACTGCGCCGCCTCGGCCTGGAGCCGCCCCTGGGCAAAGCCCTCATCCCCCTCGGCGACGGCACCAGCGTAGAGCTGAACCTGACCGAGGACGAGCTGCCCCCCGAGACCCGCCGGGCGCTCCTGACGCTCCTCCATAAGCAAATCGTCAAGGAGCTGACCAAGCACGACCCCAAGGCCGCCGCGGAGTTCCAGGAGCAACTGGCCCGGCGGGCGCACAAGCCGGTTGAGGAGCGCGTCAGAGACATCGCCGAGGAGCTCCGCGAACGCCTCCGCGACAAGGTGCACAAGCTCCCCAAGCTCCCCAAGCCCGAGGCCCCCGCCGAGGAGCACAAGGCGCAGTTCTGACCCCGCGTCCCGCGCCCCTCACTTAGGCCTGGGCTGCTCGATGCGCGGGAAGGTGAGGCGGCCGTGCCAGGAGGGGGGCTCGAAGCGGGGCAGGGTCACGCGAAAGGCGTCGGGTGCCTTCTCGCCCGCCGCCAGCCATCGCGGGGCCGGCATGGCCAACGGGGCCACGCCAGGTGCCCGCGGCGCCTCGGCCCAGTGCGGCAGGCGGGGAACCACGGGGGCGGGGACCATCGGCCGCCCCGCGAGCACCCCCAACATGTGAGTCGCGCGGTTGAGTTCCTGGACCATGCCATAGGCGGCCTGGCCCTGGGCGCCCGTGGCCCAAGGCGACAGGAAGTCCATCTCGGCCCGGAGCGTGCCGTAGCGGCAGCGCTGGACGAGGCCGCCGGCCCGCAGCGCGGCCTCGGCGATGCCGGTCCGCTCGCCGAAGCCCTTGAGAATCTCCTGGCACAGCTTGAGCGCCTCGTCGTGCTGCCCGCGCCCCATCTGCACCTTGGCGTAGGCGAGGACCGCGTTGGCCCGGTGCTCGTCAGGCTCGGCCTTGTCCAGGGCGACGCGGCGGATGACCGAGAGGGCCTCCTGCCAATCGGAAGCAGCCTCGCCTGCGACAGAATCGAGGACGACGAGGAGGACGACGACGAGGACGATTGGCCGAGCCATGTCTCACAGTCCCGCGAACGGGTCGGGGATGTTCTCGTTGCCGCTCTTGCCCTTGGGGCCGTGGTTGATGTAGTCGAAGACGCGGTCGAGCCCGCGGAACGAGGCAGTGTGCGCCTTGATGCCCACGAGGACGAGTTCCTGGGCCGCGGCGACGACCTGGGTCAGACTGGCGGCCTTGAAGGCGAGGAGGAACTGGCCTGCGGCCTCCTTGGGCTTGCCCCAGTAGACGTAGAGGTAGCCCTTCACGCGGTAGCCCTCGTAGGCCTTCGGCTGCGCGTCGAGCGCGGCCTGGAAGAGCTTGTTCGCCGCGGCGTCGAAGACAGGGTATTTCACCTTTGCCAGGTGGTTCACCGCGATGTCGTCGGGCGTGCCCGGCTTGCCGTCGGGGCCGGCGGTGCCGTAGCTTTGGAAGGCGAGGAACTCGTTGGCGCGGGCGAGGGTGCCGTCGCAGGCGAGGAATGCCTGGGCGAGGGCCTGGGCGGCGGCGCGGATGAATGCCTCGTCGCCCGCGGCGTCGTAGAGGATGCGGGCGGCGCCGAGGGCCTCGGGCCACTGGCTGTCGGCGCGATAGCTCTCGACGATCTTGGCCTGGGCTTGTTGGCACACGTCAGGTCTGAGCGGGCAGGAGGAGATGACGCGGAGGAGTTCGACGCGTGCCTCGGGGGCCTTCTTGAGTTCGAGCGACACCTCGGCAGCGCGGAGCAGCGGCTCAGCGGCGGACTCGGCGTCCTCGGCGCTTGCGGCGGCCTTGCGGTAGGCGGCGAGCGCCTCGTCGGGCTTCTTCAGCGAGCGCAACAAGTCGCCGCTCCGCAGGGCGAGAGCCGACTGAAGCCGCCGGTCGTCGGCATTCGCCTCGGCCAGTGCGGCCAGGGCCTTCAGCGCCGCCTCGACCTGGCCATCCTGGACCAGCGCCTCCACCTTGAGCATCGTCACCTCCCGCACCTGGGCGGGGTCCTTGTAGCGCGCGAGCATCTCGTCGCAGACCTTCACGCAGTCCTTGTACTGCTTCGCCGTCTGCTTGCCCTGCGCCTTCCGCAGCTCGTTCCTGAACTCCTTGGCGTCATCCGCGGCGAGACACGCCAGCGGTCCGAGGAGGGAGGCGAGGACGAGGGAGAGCCTCGCTTCTTTCATCCTTCCATTCATCCACCCATCCATCTCTTACTCCCAGGGATTGACCTGAAGCGTCTGCCACTTCGCCTCGTTCACCCAGCGGTCGTCGTCCTCGCGGTCCTTGGCCAGGGCGCGGAAGGCCTCCTCGGTGCCGCAGACCTGCATCATCTCGACGGCTGCGAGGCGGACGATCGGGTCGGGGTGCTTGAGGTGGGGGACCATCTCCTTCATCGCGCCGATGCGGTGGAGGGCCTTGGCCGCGGCGCGGCGAAGCACGATGTCCTTGTGGTCGAGGAAGCCGAGGAGCGGCTCGATGGCCTCGCGGAGCCGCCACCAGCCGGCGAGGCGGACGGCGGCGGTCTTCGCGGCGATGTCGTCGGAGCGCAGGCCGTCGAGGACCGCCTTGGCCGTGGCCTCGGGGGCCTTGCCGGGGCAGATGCCGCAGAGCGTACGGAGGAAGAAATCCACCGTGTGGTCGCGGGCGTTCACCGGCTGGTTCGTGCCCCACTTGTGGGAGACGGCTTCGAGGAGCTGGCCTTTGCCGTAGAGCTTCCAGACCGGGCGGACCGCCTCGAAGAGGTCGGGGTTGTCCGCGTTGATGACGAGGAACGGGCGTGGGGCGACGAAGGCCATCATCTCCTGGGTGAGGAAGGGGAGGGGATTGGTCGCCACGCTGCGGCGGCTGTAGTACATCGCGGGGTTCGTGCGGGTGGCGATGCCCAGGTTGTCGCCCTGGCGCGCCCAGAAGGGCGGGCTCCAGAAGGCGCTGTCGTAGTGCCGCACGTAGCTGTGGCAGGTGCAGCTCGCCACGAAGCAGGCCAGCCGGTCCTCGTGGCTGGCGATGAAGGGAATGAGGTCGGCGCCGTAGACGTGGCCCCAGTAGCCCACGAGGAGTGGAGCCGCGAGCT
>VGYV01000104.1 GCA_016872855.1 Planctomycetota bacterium | reverse complement strand
ACCTGGGCATCTCGATTGATGAGACGAACAAGTGACACACGCCATTTCCGATTTCCGATTTCCGATTGCCGATTGAGGACAGAAGGAGTCCGCCTGTGCTGCCGGTTGAAATCGGAAATCGGAAATGGGAAATCGGAAATCTCTTGCTCCCCTCCCTCCTCTCCCTCCCCCTCGGCGTTGCCGCGGCGGTCATGGCGCGCTACGCTGTCCTCCTGCCCTGGCTCTGCCGCAACAGGATGGATGCCGACAAGGCATTCGAGCGGGCGTTCGCCGAGGCGGGGATTCCCGGACTGGTCGGCTCGTTCGCCCTTGTCTGCTGGGCGGGCGCGGCGGTCCTCCTCGCGGCCAGCCTTCTGGGCCTCGTGCGGCGGCCCTGGGCGCTGGGCCTCCTGCGCAAGGCATACGTGGGCGCCTACGCCGTTGCCCTCGTCTACGTCTACGTCGTGTGGCAGACCACGGCTGCCGCGCGCGTGGCCAGCACCAGCCCCGAGGGCTACGCGCCGAGTGCGATGGCTGTGGCCGGCTGGCGCTGGGAGCAGCTCTGGCCCGTCCTGTGCGCCCTGCTCGCGCTTGCGACGCTCCACGTCACGTCCCTTCGCCGCATGGCCGTGGCCGCCTACTCCGGCACGGCGCCCGCCGAGCCCTCGACTTCGCTCGGGCCAGGCCCGCTCCTGGGCGACCGCATCGTCGAGAACCTCCGCACCCACGGCCCCGACCCGCGCTACCGCAAGAGCCTGCTCACCAGCGCGGCCGCCCACGTCGCCGTCATCGTCGTGCCCCTGCTCCTCGAGGCCTACGGCTGCGTGCGCGACTACCTGGTGCCCTTCGGCAGCGGCAGGCCCGCCATCGCCGTCGTCCAGACCGTTCAACGCCGCCCGAAGAAAAAGAAGCGGTTCGTCCTCAACCCCAACTCGGCCATCTACTTCCACGTGCCCGACCTGGATGATTCGGACGTGCTGCGGCGGGTGGATGAGGATACGCAGTTGACCTATGCCGCCGACCCCGGGTCGGTGAACGCCAAGCTGGGCGCCGGCGGGGGGAAGACCGGCGGCTGGCCCGAGGGCACAGGCCGCGAGCCCATCCGCTTCATCCGCATCGAATACCCCGGCGACCAGTGGGACGACGGGATGGACGCCCGCAGCCGCGCCGACCTCAATTTCCTCCAGGAGTTCCGCCGCGTCACGGGCTTCCGCGTCGCCGCTCGCTCCGAGAGCCACCCCATCCGCTTCCTCAAGAAGTACACCCGCGGCTACGCCCCGCCCTTCATCTACATGACAGGCACCGGCGGCATCAATGTCTCCGCCTACGACATGGCCGTCCTCCGCGAGTACCTCCTCGAGGGCGGGATGCTCTTCGCCGACGCCAGCAGCGCGCAGTGGGACAGGAACTTCCGCACGTTCGCCAAGGCGCTGTTCCCCGACAAGCGCCTCGTGCCCATCGCGGACGACGACCCGATCTTCCAGATGCCCTACATCTTCCCCAACGGCGCCCCGCCCCTCTGGCACCACGGCGGCATGCACGCCATGGGCATCAAGCACAAGGGGCGTTGGGTCGTCTTCTACCACCCTGGCGACATCAACGACGCCTGGAAGAGCGGCCACTCCGGCCTCTCGCCCGAGCTCGCCAAGGGCGCCTTCCAGATGGGCATCAACATCATCTACTACGCCTTCACCCACTACCTCGAAGCCACGCGGAAATACCGCAAGTGATCGCCAGACTCTACACCTACTTCGGCCTCGTCGGCATCGCCTCGATCGTCGCGTGGGGCGCGGCGCTCCTCCTCCTGGCCGCCTTCGCACGCAGCCGGCGAAGGACCCGCGCCTATCTCGCAGCCCTCGCCCTCTCCCTCATCGGCTTCGCCCTGGCCAAGATCAACTCCCACAACATCAGCGAGATCGAGGTTGACCGCTCGCTTGTAGGCGGGGCGTCCCCGCCCCGCGAAGGCGCGTCCAAGGCCGACGAGCCAAAGCCAGGCCCCATCCCCGCCTACCGCGAAGCAGGCATCCAGAAGCGCGACGAGGCGGCGAAGCTCAAGCCCTCCGACCTCACCGCCATCGCTGAGGAGGCCGATGTCTCCGTCGCCCGACGCCTGCCCGAGGCGGACGTCCTCCGCGCCGACGCCTACGACCGCCTGAACCTCTTCTTCGCCCGCCTTGTTCCCTGGCTCGCACTCGCCGTCGTCTGCCTCGACTACCTGAGCCGCTTCAACCGCACGCTCGGCTGCGTCGCGCCTATCCCCATCGCAGGCAGGACAGTGGACGCCCTCTTCCCGAAAACCCATGCCGTCCACCTCCAGACCTCCAGCCCGGTCGTCGTGAGGCGCTACCTCGACAACGTGGTGCGCAAGGGCGAGACCTTTGTCTACCTCGGCCCGGCTGACCCTGTGCCCGTCAGCGAGGTGCTCCGATGGCGGCTGAGGAAGTGGGGGTGGCGTTCCCTCAAGAAGATCGTCGCTTCGGGCGGGGGCTTCCCCACCAGCGACTTCATCCTCGATTCTGCCTGGTTCGGCCGCTACTGCTTCGTGGCAGCCGGCACCGACGTCGCGCGGGGCCTTCTGGCCGACCTCGTCGCGTACCTGGATTCCCGAACCGGTCCCCGCGCCGCGGCCCGGCGCACGGTGAACGTCGTGTGGGACTTCGCCGAGCCGCTGCCCGTGGAGTCGCTCAAGGCGCTGGTCCCGTTGTGCAGGGAGACCAATTTCAAGCTCGTCGTCTTCTCCCCCGCTCCGCCCGACGCGGAGGCCGCGGCACTGTTCGACGAGCAGGTGAGCTTGAGCGAAGGGGGCTGAGATGACACGACGAGCCTTTCTCCACACCGGCGCCGCCGGCCTCGCTGCCCCGGGCGCACTCGGGGCCGAGCCGCCGGCCCGACGCCCCAACATCCTCTTCATCCTCACCGACGACCAGGGCTTCGGCGACATCCGCTCCCACGGCAACGACAAGCTCGACACGCCCACGCTCGACAAGCTGGCGGCCGACGGCGCCCGCTTCGACCGCTTCTTCGTCAGCCCACTGTGCGCACCCACCCGCGCCAGCCTGCTCACCGGCCGCTACTTCCTGCGCACCGGCACCTCCTGGGTCGCACAGGGCAAGGAGACGATGCGCCTCGAAGAGGTCACCATCGCCCAGGTGCTCAAGGCAGCAGGCTACGCGACCGGCATCTTCGGCAAGTGGCACAACGGCGAGGTCTATCCCCACCATCCCCTCGGCAAGGGCTTCGACGAGTTCTTCGGCTTCTGCGGCGGCGGCATCAGCAACTACTTTGACGTGCTGCTCGAGCACAACGGCCAGCCCGTCCAGACCAAGGGCTTCATCACCGACGTCCTCACCGGCGAGGCCCTCCGCTTCATCGAGGCGAACCGCGGCAGGCCCTTCCTCTGCTACGTGCCCTACAACGCGCCCCACAGCCCCTTCCAGGTGCCCGACAAGTACTTCGACAAGTATGCAGCCCGCGGCTTCGACCCCCGCACCGCCAGCATCTACGGCATGGTCGAGAACGTGGACGACAACGTCGCCCGCCTCCTCGCGAAGCTCGACGAGTTGGCCCTCTCCTCCAACACCATCGTCGTCTTCATCACCGACAACGGCCCCAACGGCCCCCGCTTCAACGCCGGCATGAAGGGCGCAAAGGGCAGCGCCGACGAGGGCGGCGTCCGCGTCCCCTGCTTCATCCGCTGGCCCGCCCGCATCAAGGCCGGCACCGTCGTCCACCCCATCGCCGCGCACATTGACATCCTGCCGACGCTCGCCGAGCTGTGCGGCGTGGAGGCCCTGAAGACCCCGCCCCTCGACGGCGTGAGCCTCGTGCCATTGCTCGAAGGGGCAAAAAAGGGGACATTCTCCTTTTCTGCGAAGCAGCCTTCGGCGCCCCAAGGGGGCGAAAAGGTGAATGTCCCCTTTTCTGCCCACGACCGCACCCTCTTCGAGGTCGGCGCCGCCCGCACCCCGCGCTGGCGTTTTCGCACCCAGGGCAAGAAGGCGGAGCTGTTTGACATGCTCGCGGACCCTGGCCAGAAGACCAACGTGGCGGCAGACCACCCCGACGTCGTCAAGCAGCTCGCCGCTGCCTACGCGGCCTGGGAAAAGGACGTGCGCCGCGGCCAGGAGGGAATGCCCCCGCCCCTCCCCGTCGGCCACGACCAGGCCAGGGCCGTCCTCCTTCGCACCCACCTCGCCAGCGTCGAAAACGTCGAGCGCCAGACACCGTGGACCAATGGCTACATGAAGGCGTGGCCGAACACGCATGGCCGCGTGACGTGGGAGCTGGACGTGGTGAAGGGGGGACGCTACGACGCCGAGTTGGTCTACGTGTGCGCCCCTGCCGACGTGGGGGCCAGGGTGCGGCTCGAAGCCGGCGACAGCCACGCCGAGGCCGTCGTGGACCGCCCGGCCGACACCGCGTCGGTGGCGACCAACGACCGCGTGCCGCGTGGCGAGGCCGACGTCAAGAAGTGGGCGACCTGTCCCATCAGCCCCATCGAGCTGAAGCCCGGCCCCGCGAAGCTCATCTTCCGCGTCACCGAGCTGCCCGGCAAGCAGGCGTTCGTGATGCAGGGGGTGCGCTTGATGCGGCAGTGATCCGACGGATCGGACGGATCCGTCGGATCCCACGGATAGCGCCAGCGTACCCTTGCCATCCCATCGGCCCTATCCTCCCCCGCCCGCCAGCTTCACGAAGCCGTGGGCGGCCAGGAACTCGAGCGTGTCGTTCAACTGACCGAGGCCAATCCCCTGCCCCTCCAGTTGGAGCCACTGCCACACGTCGAGGGCGGTCCGCTTGCCGTTCGCGCGGAAGAGCGCCAGGTGGAGCCAGTGCGGCGCGCCCCAGCCAACCGTCAGCCCCGTCTTCGCCTTCAGCTCCTTCAGCCCCGCCTCATCGAGCGACTCGAAACAGATCGAGCCGCGAGATGTGCGCAGGGGGACCAACCGCCCTGCGCGCTCCTCTTCGGCACGCGGCACGCGGTACGCGGCACGGGACTGGGGTTTCCCCTCCAATCCCGCCTGCTTGGCATAGCGCTTGTCGGCGCGCAGCGCCTTCACCTCGCGTCGCGCGAAGGCCGCCAGCCGCTCGCCGAGCGTCTCGGCCCGCTGGAGGATTTCCTCCTTCTCGAGCAGGCGCGACCAGGAGCAGAGCCAGTCCTTGTGCTTCTCGAGGTTCTCGCGCGTCGCCGAGAGCGAGCGGGCGGGGACGAGGCGTGCGACCCACTTGAGCCGCTCGGCGTTCTTTGCGGCCAGGTGCTCGATGCGCTCGGCCGCCTCGCCGCGCTGGACGGCCTGTAGCACCTGCTCCTTGGCGAAGGCCAGGGTGAGCTGAGCGAGCCAAGCGGCCTCGCGGAAGCCGGCGTTGGCGAGGAAGGCGCAGTAGGTGGCCGCAACGCGCCCAATGTGCGCCAGACCCCTCGGCGAGATGTGCTCGATGGTGTCGAGCGAGGTGTGGTAGTGGGCGTCGGGCCAGCAGCCGAGGACGCACATCGGCGCGCCGACGGAGGGCTCGCCGAACAGGTTGTCCACCAGCGCCCCCTCCTCGGTGCGGAAGCGCAGGAGCGGGTCGTCGCGCCCCAGGCGCCGCAACAGCTCCAGGCCCAGCGCGTCCGTGGCGGCGGGCAGCGCCGCCCAGTTGTAGAGCAGCGTGGCCCGCGACCGCGCGTCGCTCAGGTCGCCCCCCACCATGTCCAGATTGATCCCCGCGACGAGCCGCCGCAGGTGCGGCCAGTTGGCCAGGAACGCTTGGTAGCCGCGCACCTCGAACGAATAGACGATGCGGATTCCCCGCGCCAGCTTCGGCAGCTTCCCCTGCTCGCAGAGGGCCTTGATGGCCCGCACGACCTCGAGCCCCAGGGCACAGCCCGAATTGTTGTCGTTCGCCCCCGGCTCGCACAGGTGGCCCGTGATGGCCACCTCCTCGCTCGTCTCGCCGGGCAGCAGGCCGGTCACGAGGGGCAGCACGCCACAGTAGCGGCGCGTGTTGACCACGGCCCGAAGCTTCACGACGGGATGCGCTTTGAGCAACTCGCGCAGGCGCCGCCCATCGGCCGGCGTGAGCGCGAAGCCGAAGCCCTTCTTCTGCGTCTTCCACGGCGGCACGGTGTAGTTCTGCCACTGGGCCGCGTTGTCGAAGTGGCCCGGCGCCTTCTCCTGCGGCGAGCCGGCGAGCTTCATCGCATCCGAGACCACTCCCACCGCGCCCCGCTCGAAGGCGTTCAAGCCATACTCCAGGCCCACGCCATCCACCAGCACGATCTTGCCCGCAACGTCCCTGCCCTCGTACGATTCGGCTTTCCCCGCATTCTCGATGGCCACCACCTCCGCCACGACGCCCTCGGGCGGCGTCGGCGCCGAATACATGAAGATGCCCATAGGACAGGAGCGATAGGAGAAGAGAATCGAGGACGATTGGGGAGGGTCAACGATCTCGAGGGTGGCATCTTCGACATCCCACGCCTCGGGCATCACCCAACCGCCGAAGGAGGTCGTGCCGTCGGCGGGGTATTCGATCACCTCCACGTCGGCGAGGCCGATCTCGCGCATGATCGCCGCGATCTCCGCCGCCGTCTGTTGCATGCGGTCGAACGAGTTCCAGCGCGCGTGCTCCCAGAGCCGCGCCGTGAACTCCCTCGCCCGCTCGCCCGAGAGCTCGGCCTTCGCCGCCTGCCAGATGGCCTCGTACATCGCCTCGTGCTCCTTCTGCCGCGTCACGGAGTATCGCCGCCGCCCAGCATGTTGCGCTTTTGCCCCCGATTGTCAACCCCCGCCGGCCCCCCGCTTGCAGCGGCAGAGCGTGGGGTGTATGATACGCGGGCGTACAAGGCATCCAACCGCCCCCAAGCCGGAAGGGAATCCGCGATGATCGAGGTACAGTGTCCGAATCCAGGGTGTGGCCGCAGGCTCCAGGCGCCGGACTCGGCGGCGGGCCGCGCGGCCCGCTGCCCGGTGTGCGGCGCGAGCATGGCCGTGCCCCAGGCGGGTCCTCCCCCAGTGCGGCTTCAGGAGGGGCCTCCTCCACCGCCGCCGCCTCCGCCCGGCGGCCCGTGGGACGCCGCGGCGCCCGGCCCGATGCCGCCGGCCCGCGCATCGCGCAGTGTGCTCCCCCTGGTGGCTGCGGCAGTGGTGGTCCTGGCGGCTGCCGGCGCTGCCGTGTTCCTGCTCATGGGCGGCAAAGGCTCCGGGGCGAAAGCCAAGTTCGGCGCGCCACCCGCCATCAAGTCGGCCTACAGCGGCCCCAAGGTCGAACTCAAGATTCTCATGAATCCCGGGCTGTACGACATTGTGGAGACGAGCGAGGACCGCGGCACGCAGACGATCAGGTCGGGCCGCGAGAAGCAGGTGCAGGCGTCCAACGCCTCTCTCCGCGTGGACGGCGTGATCGAGATACGCCCCCCCGAGCCCGCCACGGGCGAGCGCCACATCACCTACACCTGCACGCGGGTGAAAATGGACCAGACGGAAGGGCCGGTGCGGCTGAGCTACGACAGCGAGGACCCCAACGCCGGCTCGCGCGACCAGATGAACCGGATGTTTGCCGACGTCCTCGGCGCCATGGTCGGATGGCAGGGCGTCCAGGTTTACTCCAGGGACGGCAAGTTCCTCCGCCTCGAGGGCCTCGAGCACCTCCTGAGCAAGATGCGCGGGGCGCCAGGCGGGCACCAGATGGTGGCCCTGCTGGGGAAGATGCTCGAGCCCTTCCTACGCGACACCCTCACCCGCCACTGGGGCAAGCTCATCCCCACTGGCCCAGTCGGGCCAGGCGACTCCTGGACCCGCCTCGTTGACCTCAACTACGTGCCCATGTTCGGCTCGCTCGACTTCAACTTCACCTGCTGGCTCACGGACGTGGTGGACGGCCCCGAGGGCAAGACGGCCGTGATGGTGTGCGACGGCCACGCGCGCTGCCGCAACCGCGACGTGGATATGGGCGAAATGGGCATCCCGATGGCCCCGAAGATGACCGTGGACGACATGACCATCCGCCTGCGCCTCAACGTCAAGTTCCCCCTCGCCATCGGCCTGGCCACCGACGTTTCGGGCGACGTGGACGTGGAGGGCACGATGACGATCAAGGTCATGGGCGAGCGGGCCACCAGCACCATGCAGCAGACGTCGAAGCTCACCTACACCCTGACGCCCAAGAAGCAGGGGCAAGCGACGAAGTAAGCTCTGTGCCGCGAAGCCAAGACTGCCTGAAGGCAGGACTCCGAACCAGCAGAGCGCTCGTTGGGAGTCCTGCCTTCAGGCAGTCTTCACCTACTCCTTCTTGCCGCCGGCGTACTCCTCGTATGCCTTCTGAAGCGCGGCCAGGTCGGCCTCACCGCGGTGGAGCCAGACGCGGTAGCGGCAACGGACTGGTTTGCCCGGCTCCAGGTCCTTCGGCTTCACGCCCGGCCAGCCGACGCACAGGCAGCCGTAGTGGCGCGTGAGCCAGGTGGGCGGGTAGTCGGGGTGGTCCTTGGCGATGAAGATTGCCACGCCGCTCCGCCCAGGTGCGCCCGCCACGTGGCCCGTGATGTCGGCCCACGCCAGCGGCTTATTCTCCACGTCCTTCCCCTTCGACGGGCCTTCGGACGTGATGATCGCCGTGTCCTTCCGCTTGCTGGCGTTCGGTTCGTCCTTGCTCGGTGCGAAGCGGATGTTGAAGCCGCCGTAGCTCTTCCCCGCAGCACCCCACAGCGTCACTGGCTGGTCGAGCGCCGTCCAAGTGAGGTCGAAGTCAATCGCCCGCGAGTCCTTCGCGGCTGGATGCACGATGATAGCCAGGGCCTCCTTCACGACTTTCTTGTCGCCCGTATACCAGCCGTTCTCGGCCTCGAACAGGGCGCGGTCCTTCCCCGCCTCCTGGCGGACCACCCTCTCCTGCTTGTAATAGATGCCGGCCGGAATCCACGACTGGACGCTCTTGCCATCGGCCTTCATGCCTGGCCATGCCCAGAAGATGCCGCGGTGGTGGTAGTGGTCCTTTGGGAAATCCTCGGTGAGCGCCTCGCCGTCGAGGCCGTAGAGGGGATGGACGTAGCACGCGCGGTTGTAGCGCTCGGCCACGCCCTCCTTGCCGATCATCCCGTGGTTGTAGACGAGTACCGGCTTGCCGCCCTCCCACAGGCCGAGCGACTTGTCGCTCACCGGCTTCCAGGCGAAGCCGGCCTCGCCGGCGGAAGCTGATGATAGGACCGATAGGACGGATAGGACCGATAGGACACAGCGCGACATGGCGGCACCTCGCTCTCAGGGAGTCAGAAGGTCCTCACCTCCACGGCGGCGCCTTTGCGCTCAGATGAGACATAGGCGCTGTAGATGGTGGAAATGGTGTCCGCGGCCAGCCGGCTGTCGCTCTCGGGCCGGCCGCCCGACGCGAAGCAGCGGTAGAAGGCCTCCATCTCCTGCGGGTAGCCCGTCGTCCAATCCTCGTCGGGCGACATGGCGGTCCAGCCCTCCTTCGTCTCGATCTTCTCCACCGTGTAGATGTCGGCGAACCGCTCGCGCTTCGGGTTGTAGACCTGCATCGAGCTGTTCGGGTTGATGTGGCAGAAGGTGTGGTGGTTGTTCGCGGCCACCTCGAGCCAGTTGTGGATGCCGCCGAGAATGATGTCGGAGGCGAACACGGTGGCCGCCGTGCCGTCCTCGAACTCCACGTGCATCATCGCAAAGTCGTCAATGTCGTGGTAGTTGCAGCGGATGTGCCCGGCGTCCTGGAACGCGGGCAGGCGCGTGATGGCGTGTGCGCGTGCGCACACGGCCGCGGGGCGGATGGGTTTGCCGTTCCGCGCCTCCCCCTCGGCGCGCTTGAGGTAGAGCGCGGCGGTGAGCGGATGGCAGCCCTTGCCGATCATCGTGCCGCCGCCCGAGAACTTCCAGAAGGCGTAGGTGGCGGCGTGCGAGCCCGAATGGGCCTCCTCGCCGTGAATCCAGAGCACTTGGGCGCCCGTCTTCTCGATTATCTCGCGCTCCCGCTGCACCGAGGGGGCGTAGACCCAGTTCTCGGCGTAGCAGAGGATGCCCCTGCTCGCGGCCTCGGCGGCCAGGATGCGGTCAATGCTCGCCAGCGCGGCGTCGAGGGCAACCTGTTTCGGGAACCGGTCGCCGTGAAAGCTCTCTGTGCCATCGCCGAAGTAGCCCGTCAGCGGCTTCTCGCACACCACGCTACGGTCGGCTTTCAGCGCCGCCACAGCCACTTCCTCGTGCGCCGAGGGCGGCGTACACACGTGGACGACGTCCACCGCCTCGATCAGCTCGCCGAGGCTCCCGAACGCCTTGATGCCGCGCTCCTTCGCGTAGCTCTCCGCCATCGCCGTGTCAATCGCGTAGGTGCCGACGACCTCGACGTTGACGCCGAACACCCGCTTGAGGTTCTCGAAGTGGAATCGTGCGGCAAAGCCCGAGCCCACGATCCCCGTGCGAAGCGTCTTCTTCTCCATTGCCATCGCCCCTTCCTCTTGTGGTCTGACCATCACACCCCCGCCCACCACAATACCCAAGCAGGGCGGGGCTGTCAACGTGGCCTGCCAGAGGGCAAGGGACTGCCGCATCCTGCGGCACCGGGGGATGTCGGGCGAGCACGGGCAAAAAACGCGCTTGACAGGTTACGCGGGAGAGTGTATATTCCCGATTGAGTTAGCTGGATATGCTCGTGTAGCACCTCTCCCAGGCCCAGGGCCGGCATTGGCGGAGACGTGAAAGCTCTCTCGATCCTCGGCGCCCTGGCGCTCCTTCTTGCACAGTCCGTGTCCATGTTGTGCGAGGCACCCTGCTGCGCGGCCGGGTGTGTAGTCGAGGGCTCGGCCATCGCCTGCTGCTGCGACGGGGACGGCGAGGCGCCCGCGCAAGGGTTGTCGCAAGAAGGCGGGGCGGCGCCGCTGCAGGGCGTGCCCGTCCGCTGCATCGAGTGCGAGAAGCGGCCCGCCCCCGGGACCACGAGACCCGGCGGCAGCGGGCACACCCCCACCCGGCCTGCCGCGGCTGGCTGGGCGGCTGTGTTCACGCCAGCGGTCCCACCCTCCACAGCCAGCAGCCCCGCCATAGCGCAGTGCCCGGGGCCTGGCCCAGCCCATCCCTCGCTCGCCGCCCTCCGCACCATCGTCCTCCTCATCTAGTCCTCTCCCAGCATGCGTTGGTGCGCGTGTTGGAGTCCGCCCGTGCGCCCGCGGCCGTGGAGCGGCGCGGAATGCGCCGGCTATCGCTGGCCGGATGGCGCGGGACAAATCGTGGAGAGAGGAGAAGATGCGATGCGTGTAGTTCTTCAGTTCGCCGTAGCCGTGGCCGAATACCTCGTCGGACTGCTGGTGCTCGCCTACGTGGCATGCACCGGCCGGCGCGGCCGGGCAGAGGCCCGAGCGGGGGAGCGCGGCTCGGGGCCCCGGCCGCGATGCCGCGAGGAAACGCGGCTGAAGGAACGGGGAGTCGGGAAGCCGCTCGGTGCTCGACTGGTTGCTGTCGTGGGGTTCACTGCCCTGAGCCTGTCGGGGTGCACCTACCTGCGCCACCGGGGCGAGGACGCCGCGGACATGTTCGACATGGGCGTCACCTGGTCGGGCAAGCCCTACCTGTCGCTCCACATGTGCCTGCTGGGGCTGGCCTCGGTGGGCGGCGGCGAGATGGAAGGAGGGTTCGCGGGCCTCGGCAACGGCGCGTTCGGCAGCCAGCGGCACTTCCACCGAAACGTCGGCCTCCTCACCTGGAGCCGTTGCGAGCTGGCCTGGGGCGACAACTTCGACCCCGCGAAGCCCGAGACGATCGAGAGCTTCGAGATCGGCCCCGTCGGCTGGGCCGAGAAGCCACGGCGCAAGCCCCCCTATGCCTTCGCCTGCACGAAGTACTTCCACCTCGGCTTCGTCGGATTGGTCAACAACGTGCGCTTCGCCGAAATCGCCGACTTCCTGCTCGGCTGGACGACGTTCGACCTCTGCGGCGACGACGGCACGCCGCCCGGCAGCGGCGACTGGCCCTGGCAGCGCAACCAGCCCGCCCAGAAGCCCGACTCGCCCTCGACACCCTCGGAACCGAGGGGCGCTGAGCCCCGCTACCCCAACCCGTGAAGGAGACAGACGTGACTGCGACCCTGCGTCGGACCGCTGTGCAACTGGCTCTTGGCATCGCCCTCGCGGCCTCGCAAGGCTGCACCACCTGGAAGGGCGGCGTGACCGGCTTCCTCCAGAATCGCGTCAAAGACGGCCTGGAGTGCCTCGACATGGGGGTGACGGTGACCCGCACGCCCCAGTTCTCGTTCTACCTGGCTGTGCTCTCCATGACGCCCATCGGGTATGGAAAGGTGGACGGGATGTACTATGGGGTGGGCGGGGGCGACGTGGGCTCGTGCCGCATCCACTATGAGCACTGGGGCGTTCTCCTCTACGGCCGCGAAACCGTCGGCTGGGGCAACTCCCTGTGGGACTACCCGGAGTTCGACCCCGCCAAGCCCGAGACCCTCAACTCGCAGGCCGTGGGCCCCCTCGGCCTGATTCTGCCCCCCTACGACGCCCGGCCAGCAGGCAGGCCCACGTGCTCGAAGTACTTCCACTTCGGCTACGTGGGCTTCGTGCCTAACGCCTGCTTCGGGCAGATGGCCGACTTTGCCCTCGGCTTCGTCGGGCTCGACCTGGCGGGCGACGACGGCCGCAAGCTCGGCCGCTGGCCGTGGCAGCCCGAGGACGACGCCCCCGCCGCTGCCGACCACCCGGCCACAGCACCCGCACACCGGGCCAGTCAGCCCGCGTCGCAGGCCCCCGAGCGCGCCCCCCAGCCGCCACGCGCGGACGCCTCCTCCCGTGGCTCCCCTCCTCCGGCAAAGCCGCCCGCCGAGCCCCCCGCCAAAGCCGCGACAAGGCCCCTGGCGGACCTCATCCCCTGAGGAGAGCCCGGGGACCAAGGGCACGTGTTGGAGAAGCATCGGATGACCGTCCTTCCAGCCTCTCCTGGCCGCGGGTGGCCGGGTTCGCACGCATGGGCGCTTGTGGCCATTCTCGTGGGGTCGCTGGCGCTGCGGCTGGCCGCGGCGCTGCCGCTGGCCCCCTTCCAGGACGAAGCTCTCTACTGGCGGGGAGCGCGCCCGGCGGAGCTGAGCTTCTGCCCCCACCCGCCTGGCGCCTACCTGCTGGTGTGGGCGGGCACCCAGGTGTTCGGCGACAGCCTGCTCGCCCTGCGCGCGGGCTCGTTGGCCTTTGGGACGGGTGCGGTCCTTCTGGCCTATCTCCTGGGGCGGGAACTCTACGGCCGGATGGCGGGGCTTTGGGCGGCCGCGATGCTCACCTTGTGTCCGGCCATGGCCGGAGCCGGCGCCGTGGCCACGCCCGACGGGTTGCTCATCTTCCTCTGGCTGCTGTGCGCCTGGGCCGCGTGGCGAGGCATCCGCCGGCCGTCGCCGGGCTGGTGGTGCCTCGGGGGACTCGCGCTCGCGGCGGGGCTCTACACCAAGTACATGATGGTCCTCGCACTCCCAGCGGGGTTCCTCGCCCTGTGCGCCTCGGCGCAGGGGCGGCGGGTGCTGCGGACGCCGTGGCCCTGGGCGGCCGCCGCGGGGGGCCTCGCGCTCTTCCTGCCCGTGTTCCTCGCCTCCGAATGGTCTCGCGGCTGGCCGGCCGTGCGCTACCACCTCCTCGCGCGCCACGACTGGTCGCCATCGTGGCAGGGCCTCACGCACTTCGTGGCGACCCACGCGGCGGCCTACTCGCCGCTGCTGTGGGTGGGCGCGCTGGGGGCTCTCGCCGCCGCGGCGCGCGCGGCCTGGAGGGGAGAGGCCCGCGCAGGCTGGCTGGCCGGCTTCGGTCTCTTGCCCATCGCCTTCTTCCTTCTGCCCCGCCTCGTGACCAAGCAGGCCATGATGCAGGTTCAGTGGGACTCCTTCGGCTACGCCGTGGGCCTGGTTGCGCTGAGCGGGGTGGTAGCCGGCCCCTGGGAGGCCCCGGTCCGGAGCCGCTGGCGGCGCGGGGTCGGCGCGGCTGCCCTGGCAATCGCCTGCCTTGCAACAGCACTGGTCCTTGTCGGCATCCTCGCGCCGCGAGTCCCCCTGGCGATGGGCCTGCGGCCCCCGGGGCTCCAGCGCCTGGGCTGGCGCGAGCTTGCCGCGCGCCTCGCAACGCCAGAGCACGCAACCGAGGTCATCGTCACCGACACCTTCGCTACGGCTATGACCCTCGGCTTCCACCTCGGGCGCAGGAAGGACATCTACGTGCTCCAGCACCCGCGAAACCAGCGCTACGGCCTCGTCGAGCAGTTGCGCACTTGGCGAATGGACGAGGCTCGCATGCTCGCCGACCTCCGCGGCCGCGAAGCCCTGTACGTCCACGAGCACGACTGCTTCGACCGCTGCGACTGCGCCACCGAGCCACAGCGCCTCCGCAAGCTCTTTCAGACCGTGAGCCCTGTGGACACCGTTGCCCTGTTCCACGGCGGGCAGATGATGAAGTGCTTCCGCATCTACAGAGTGAGGTGAGCAGTGGCGTCACCCCACGTTTGACACGGGCGGGTGAATCCGGCAGTATATCTCCCCTGTGCGTCAATTGTCCCCCTCATCGGGAAAGGAGTTGGCAGTGCGGCGATGGCCTGGCTGGGTGGTGGTGCTGGCGGTCGTCCTGGCGGTGTCGGCACTTGCCGATGTCAAGCTGCCGGCCGTGATCGGCAACAACATGGTCATCCAGCGCGGCGTGAGGGCCCGCATCTGGGGAACCGCCGACGCGGGCGAAGAGGTCACTGTGACCCTCGGCGCGCAGAAGCTCACGGCGAAGGCCAACGACAAGGGCGAATGGGCAGTGATGCTCGATCCCCTCAAGGAGGGCGGCCCGCTCGAAATGGCCATCGCAGGCAAGAACTCCATCAAGGTCGAGAACATCCTCGTCGGGGACGTGTGGGTCTGCTCCGGCCAGTCGAACATGGAGTGGACGGTCAGCAACTCCGCCAACCCCAAGGAGGAGGCCGCCGCAGCCAACTTCCCGAACATCCGACACTTCGGCCTCCAAAAGGCGACGTCCGCCACCCCCCTCAAGGAAGCCAAGGGCGCCTGGGCTGTCTGCTCGCCCCAGACCGCCAGCGGCTTCACCGCCGTCGGCTACTTCTTCGGACGCCACCTCCACAAGGAGCTCAACGTCCCCATCGGCCTCCTCCACACCTCCTGGGGCGGCACGGCGTGCGCGCCCTGGACGAGTCGCGACGGCCTCGACGCCGTGCCCGAGCTGGCCCACTACGTGAAGGCACTCGACGCTATTGCCAACCCCTCGCCCGAGGCCAAACAGAAGCTCGAAGAGGCGCTCAAGAAGTGGGAGGCCGACGCGGCGAAGGCCAAAGAAGCGGGCAAGAAGGCCCCGGCCAAGCCGGCCGTCCCCACCGCCGGCGCCGGCACCCCCGCCGCACTCTACAACGCCATGATCGCGCCCGTCACCCCCTACACCATCCGCGGCGCTATCTGGTACCAGGGCGAGTCCAACGCCGGCAATCCCAAGGAGTACCGCATCCTCTTCCCCGCCATGATCAAGGACTGGCGGAAGCAGTGGGGCCAGGGCGACTTCCCCTTCCTCTTCGTCCAGCTCGCCAGCTTCATGGGCGTGGACAAGGAGCCCTCCGACAAGGGCTGGCAGCACCTCCGCAAAGCTCAGGACATGACCCTGTCGCTCCCCAAGACGGGCCAGGCCTGCATCATTGACATCGGCGAGGTCCGCGACATTCACCCCAAGAACAAGCAGGACGTGGGCCTCCGCCTGGCCCTCGCTGCACTCGCCATCGAGTACGGCAAGGACAACGTGGTCTACTCCGGCCCCCGCCTCGACAAGATGACGGTCGAGGGCAACAAGGCCCGCATCAGCTTCAAGAAGGAGACCGTGGGCGGCGGCCTCGACGCCAAGCCCCTCGAGGACATGAAGCCCAGCGGCCCGACCCTCCAGAAGCGCTTCGAGACCGCCCTCACCCCCGAGCTTCGCCCGAAAAGCGACGTCTACGGCTTCGCAATCGCGGGCGACGACAAGAAGTTCGTCTGGGCCGAGGCCAAGATCGAGGGCGACGCCGTGGTCGTCTCCGCCCCTGGCGTCGAGAAGCCCGTCGCCGTCCGATACGCCTGGGGCAACAGCCCCGTCTGCAACCTCTACAACAAGGCCGACCTCCCCGCCTGCCCCTTCCGCACCGACGACTGGGAGCCGGCCCCGCCAGCCCCCAAGGCCAAAGCCAAGGCCAAGCAATAGCCCATCGCCCGCACATAAACCAAGACTCGCGCCCCCTGTGGGGCGCGAGTCTTGACCCATAGTGTGGGTCGCGGCAGTGACCCCCTTGCGGGCGGCCTCCCGCACGCATAATGCGTAGAAGCCCGCTGCATATCAACCTGTGTCCCACCCAAGTCCCCTCAGACCGCCGCGAATCTGAGAATCTCCCTCAGCGGAGAGGGGGATTGAGGAGGTTCCGCTCGTCGGGCTCCTGGGGCGCCGCGTCGGCGGCGAAGCGCAGGCTGTCGAGGATGTGGCCGAACTTGAGTTGGTTCGCGGCGAAGTCGGTCTTCGGGCAGATGCACATCACGACGAGGAGGTTGCGCTCGTTCTGCACGAGAACGCAGTCGGTGTGGAGCTCGACGCCCTGGGTGACGCTCTCGATGCGGGCATTGAGGCCCTGGCGTCCCGCGACGGGGAGTGGCCGCGTGCCGACGAGGGTCCAGCTCGTGCAGTGCTTCTTCATCTCGGGGATCATGTCCTGGAGGAGGGCGTCGAAGCCGCAGAGCTGTGTCCCCTGCCGCCCGGTCTCCTTCCGGTCCGGCGTCTGGCTCTTCAGGCTGTTGAGGATCACATTGGCGAAGATGTTCAGATCGTCGAGCACCTTGGGGCCGACCACGATCATCAGCCCAGCGCTATTCAAGGGGTTCACGACCGACACGTTGCCCTCGCCCAGGCTGATCTTCCATCCCTGGGGGGGCTCGAACGAGTAAGCCCCCTTCGGGTCGCGCACCTGCTCGGCCAGGGTGGGGGAAGCCAGGAACGGAGCAACGAGAAGGCAAGCCGCCCGCGACGCGCACGCGATCCTGGACATTGAAGGCCTCCTTTGCAGGTCCTCCATGGCGCGCCCAATGCTATCCCTTGATGGCGGGAAAGTCAACAGCGAACAGTGATGGTTGCGCGGCCGCACGCCTCCGGCTAGAATGCTCGGGCCGGAGGGGAAGGAGAGAGACACGGCAATGGCCCGATACCGGCTGATGGCGAACATGGCGTTCCTGGCCGCGCTTGCGATGGCCCTGGGCGCGGAGGCGCCGCAGGGGCAGGTGACGGTTTCTGGGCGGATCGGCCGGAGTGGCCAGGGGGCTACCCTTACTACGCCCAAGGGGGAGGTCTACCAGCTCGTCATGGACGCGCGCGGGCGCAGCCTGGCCGGCGTGATGCACGGGGTGAGCGCCGAGGTGGTTGCCGTGCCCTCCGAGAGGGACGGGGCGAAGTGGCTCCAGGTGTTGCACTACGTGGACGAGGGGGTGGCCGCGGGCCACGAGTACTGGCGGAGGATGCGCTGCATGGCCTGCGTGGTGCTGCCGGCGACCCGCAACGCCGCCGTGCCCGCGAACCTGCGCGGGGCCACGCCCATCGCGGGCAGACACTTCCCCCTGAAACACCAGTTCACGGCCT